>JANNFW010000375.1:0-7197 GCA_031380235.1 Rhodoferax sp.
GCAACCAGCCACGACGCAAAAAGCGTTATCGCCATGGCGGGCCACTGCAGTAAGTTAAGAAAATCCACAGAAGCTCCTAGTTGCCATGCCTTGGGCATTGCGTGATTGATGCGTGTTCGGCTGTTGTGCGTGCGTGCGGGACGCAACGATCAGGCCGACGGCAAATCTTAGGTTTTTGCGTGGCGTACAAGCATCGGGCAGTGCCGGGTGTGTGAGTAGGAACGTGCCGCAACAGCTCTACTGAAATGCAAGGACTGTGGCGGGCAGCACTGACAACAGGTCTATGGCCCGCCGCCTTTGAAATGCCGGAGCTGCTGTATGGGGCCGAAGTTGTCTGCGCGATCGCGGGAGTGACGTAATTCGGTGGAAGGCTGCGCTGTTCCAACGTCGGCATCGCGAGTGACAACGATAGGCACATCATGGGGCGCAAACGTGGAAATCGCTGCATCTGGTGAAAAGTTCAGCGGCTCAGTGCATGTCAGTTGACCCGTTATCACGGCCAGCACCGTAGCGACCATCTGCACCCTAGGCGTGAGAAGGGCCTTGACGTTCACGGTGTAACTCCAGAAAAAGAAAAAAGTAACAAAAGCGACCGGATGAACCGGATGAATCGACTTTAGATGTGTGCGCTGCTCACCCGTATCAGGCGATAACGCAACAGGGTGTAGGAATAGGCCTCATGGCGCAGGCTGCCAACGTCTGCCAATGTCTGGCAACGCTCTCGCGTAGGAGTGCGCCCACAGCCCGATTTCCGCTTGGCCGATAGACGTTGCGCAGAGGTGCATTGAATACTGCAAGTTCCCCAACACCTTCGACACGGACAACACCATGCACTACGAAAACACCATGCAGTACGTCACCACCAGTGACCAAACCAAACTTTATGTGAAAGACTGGGGCAGCGGTCGCCCGGTCATTCTGATGTCGGGCTGGCCGTTGTCATCTGACAGTTGGGACGATCAGGCGATGGCATTGGCCAATGCGGGCTACCGCGCGATCTCTTATGACCGGCGCGGCTTTGGTCGATCTTCCCAACCCTGGAGCGGCTACGACTATGACACCCTGGCCGACGATCTCGCTTCCGTGATTGAGCAAACACGCGCAAATGACGCGACATTGGTTGGCTTTTCCATGGGTGGCGGCGAGGTGGCGCGCTACATGTCTCGGCATGGGGGCAAGTCAGTGGCGCAATGCGCTCTGGTTGCTTCAGTCGTGCCGTACATGCTCAAAACCAGTGACAACCCTGATGGAACCGAGAAAGCAGTTTTCGACAAAATGACCGAGGGTATGAAGGACGACAGGGCCGCCTTTTTTGCGGGTTTTTTCAAACACTTTTTTGGTGTGGGACTGCTCGCCCATCCCGTCAGCGAAGAGCTGCTGGATTGGGCCAGAAGCCAAGCCATGCTGGCCAGCCTGAAGGCCACGCTTGAATGCGCCAAGTCTTTCGCAACAACCGATTTCCGTCCTGACCTGGCCGCGTTTTCCGTGCCTACCTTGATCATTCACGGAACCGATGACAAAACGGTGCCGATTGACGCGTCGGGTCGCGCGGCTGCCATCGGAATCTCAGGCTCGACCTTGATTGAATACGATGGAGCGCCGCACGGACTCTTCGCGACTGACAAACACCAGTTGACGCAGGATCTGCTCAATTTCCTGCGATGAAGAGCGCGTTGGATTCGCCCGATTCCAATCCTTTCACGGCACCTCTGATATTCATCGTGGCGAGCCCCAACTGCAACGCCAGCGTTTGCTTGATGTCCCGGCGCAAGGCATCCCAGGCGCGGCCACCGTCGATCACGAAGCGCTGGTTCACCTCCAGTTCAATGCCGACATAGCTCGGGTGCGGATGACGCTTGCGCAACAGCGACGTCAGCCCGTCGCCTTTTCCTTGGTACGGGTAATTGCGTCGCAGCGTCAGGTCAGGCCGCTGGTGTTTCAGGGCAGCCAGCCATTGCGCGGCAAACAGGCGCTCTCCCGGGCGCTTTGGGTCGTACAACAAGGCGACATCGGCTTGACGCACAACGCCATCGAGTACGGGCGTAAAACTGTGGGACGCGATATGCACCACGCGCTTGCCCGCTGCAATCAGGCGGGCAACTTCCGATTCCACTTCATCTCGATAGGGGTTGTAATGGCGTGCCGCAATCTCTCGGCGCATGGCCAATGGCAAGATGCGGGTAATTTCCGAATGGAGCTGTTTGTGGCCGATGGAGCGGTTCAAGTCAATCAGTAAACGGGTTGTGGTCGCGGCGAACAGCGGCGCGTGGAGCGACCCGGCCAACTCGCTCGCTAGCTGCAGGGCACCCGTGTCCCAACCTCGATGCGTTTGAAGCAATGCTTGATGACCCGCAAACAACGGCGCGTATTGCGCGGGCACCTCGCGTCCGCCGTGTTCACAGGTGATGACCAGCGCCTGGGTTGCCTCTGCGACCGCTAAATGCGTCACCCCGCATTTCCGTAGCTGTCAACCTCGTAAGTGGTCACCTGAAATTTCTTCAGACTGTTTTGGCCGAAAGCCATCGTGAGTGGCACGTCGCCTGCGTCGCGGCCCCGGGCCATCAGCACGCGGCCGATTCGTGGCGTGTTGTGACGGGCATCAAAAGTGTGCCAGCGCCCGTCCAGAAACACTTCAAACCAGGCGCTGAAGTCCATCGGGTAGGGCACCGGCGGTATGCCAATGTCGCCAAGATAGCCGGTGCAGTAGCGGGCGGGAATGTTCATGCAGCGGCACAGAGTAACAGCCAAGTGCGTGAAATCCCGGCACACGCCGGTACGCTCGCGCAAGCCTTCCAGCGCGGTGCGCGTAGCACGGGCTTCGCTGTAGTCAAAGCGCAGGTGGCCATGCACAAAGTCGCAAATCGCCTGCACCCTCGGCCATCCCTTTGGCGTGTTGCCAAACTGGTTCCAGGCAAAGTTCAGCAACTCGCTGTCGACCTCGCAGTACCGGCTGGGCAGCAGAAATTGCAGTGTTTCCACTGGAAGATCCGTCGGGTCATGCTGCCATGCAGACCAGTTCACTTCGTCTGGCAATCCCGAATCGCGAATGACGGCCTCGCTGTGAAAACGCACCTGGCCCACGCCAGCCAACGCATTCACACGCCCGCATTGGTTGCCGAAGACATCGAGGTATTTGTCGGCCATCAAGCCCGGTTCTATCGCGACGATGTCCTGCTGCACCAAATCCGCGCGCCGGGAAGGGTGAACGTGCAAAAGATAGATGATGGCCATCGGCGACGTGATGGCCAGCTCAATGTCAAAACCAATTTTGATGTGCATGGAAGCTCCCAGAAAAATGACTGCCACCCGCGACTCGCACCGGAACTTAGGCGGCGCAAATTTACACGCACGAAGTGTGCCCGTCGTTGCAACAGCCGGATGTCGGCACGCTGCTCAGCGCGATGTCGGTCAGCGACGATGGCTCGTGGCAGACCTATCCTACGGTTTGCCTGCCAACACCGCTTCAACTGTGCGTGTCAATTCGTCGGGATCTATGGGCTTAACCAGGTGAGCAGTGAAACCGAGCTGCATCGCCTCTGGGTTGTCGCCTAGCTGCGTAAATCCCGTTAAAGCAATGATCGGCCCATCGTAATGATGGGGATCACTGCGTAGCGCGCGCACTACGTCGTAGCCCGTCATGTCTGGCAGTCCAATGTCCAGCACGATGGCATCGGGCCGCCGCGCGGTTACTGCCGCCAATGCCTGTGCACCGTTCGCCGCTGCGGTGACCTGATAGCCCGAAAGCCTGAGCATTTCGACCATCACTTCGCGGGCGTCGTCGTTGTCCTCAACATACAGCAAGGTGGATGGTTGGGCTGCGATCAAATGCGTGAAATCGGATTCTGGATCACTGGCCGGTGCAGGCACGGTTGAGAAACAGCAGGTAAACGTGGTTCCGTGATTCGGCCCGCCACTGTTAACAGTGATGGTGCCGCCGTGCAGCTCCACCAATTGCCTCACCAATGCCAGGCCAATCCCCATGCCGCTCTGTGCACCATTGACGGGCGGCGGGCCTTGCACAAATGGCTCAAACACTGTGGCCATCAATTCAGAACTCATGCCGGTGCCTTGATCCTGCACCCGCAGGATGACCTGGGCATCAACCACTTGCATGTCAACTTGGATCGTGGTGCCGACAGCTGAAAATTTCAACGCGTTGCCGATGAGGTTGTTCAACACCTGTTCTATCCGAACCGGGTCGGCGTCTATCCAAATGGACTCCGCCTCAATTACGAGGGTATGGCCGTCTAGACGGCGAGCTGCTTTCAAGGCGTTCAAGCAGGTGTTGAGGCATTCCGCCAGATCGACGGGATGGCGATCCAACACAATCTTTCCAGCGATCAGGCGGGACATGTCGAGCAGGTCATCAATGATGTGAACCAGATGGCGGTTCTGTCGGCTGATGATGTCCATGTAAGGAATTGCGTCAGCCCCGCTTTTTTTGCCGCGTCTTAACACCGATACGGCACCCGAGATTGCCGCCAGTGGGTTGCGCAGCTCATGCCCCAGCATGGCCAGGAAGTGGTCTTTGGCGGTGTTTTCCTTTTGCGCCGCGTCGCGTGCCAAGCGTTCAAGCTCAAGTAGCCGCTCGCGCTCAAACTCGGCTGCAAGCCGGGCTTGGCGCTCACCTTCAAGCAACTGCGCAGCGTTTTGCAAGGTTTGATTCAGCGCATCGATTTCAGCAATCGACGAGCGCGATCTGATCACTCCTTGACCTTGCCCCAACCCCTTGGCAACGTCGGTCGCAGCTTGCAGTGCTGCAATCAGCAGCCTGCCGAACGTCGCAGCCATTATTCCGGACGCGAGTAAAGCGATCAGGAAACCAAACACGGCAACCTGCACGGCATCGGTGGCGGCAGCGTCGATCAATTTCGCCGGAGCCGCCACGGCGATAGTCCAACCTGATCGGTGGGAGCGGTTAAAGGCGACGTAAGAGTCGATGCCTTCCAAGGTGGCAACACGCATTAACCCCTCTTTATTTTCTGCAGCCGCTGCAACCAGTTCAGGCCTTGCCAGCTTGCCGACATAGTCCGCACTCATATGACTTCGTGCGACTAACAGCCCGGCGCGGTCGACCACCGCAACAATCCAGTCTGCCGGCAAATCCAGCGTTTTGCCAAAATCTTTCCAATTCTCCAGCGCAAAACCTTGCGCAACGACATATTTTTCTTCACCCACCTTCAAGGTGGGCATGTAAACTGCGACCAATTGCCTGCCAGTACGTGGCCCGGTAAACACGCTCGACACCAACGGCTGTTGGGTTGCAAGAACGGTATCGACAAAGTTGAATGGGGCTTTGGAGGTGGGTGCGGCCGCAAACGCCACCGCAGTATTCAAAACCTGTGTGCCGTCCGCGCGAAGCAGCGCGACCCAAGTATCGCGCGTGCGGTTAATCGCTTTCGCCTGCACATAAAATGCCTCGAAATTGCCCGTCTGCAAGTGTTCAGAATTGCCCAGCGCATTCAATGCCGCAATGGATGACTGGATATCGCGATCCACCATCATTGCCACCGTGTCAACCGTCTTGTGCAGGCCGGCCAGAGCTGTCGCTTTTTCTGCCAACCTGATTTTGTTGACCGCAAATGCAGAGGCCACAATCACCGGGAGCACGACTGCTGCAACCATTAAAGCGATGAAAAATCGAATGCGCATTTTGCGTTTTTAGCTGAAAGAAAGACGAAAAGTTTCCGCACAAACGGAACTAATTGCAACAAAATGCTACGAATTTAGCCGTTTAGCCGTTTAGCCGTTTAGCCGTTTTAAATTGGGTATGAAATGCTACTACAAAAATAGCATTCTGATTAGAGCGAAAGGTTTGGCAATTGCAACTCCGCGCTCATCGCTGTGTGCTTCAAAGCCACGCCGTCGGCATTGGCAATCGCCGCAACATCGTCCCACTCAAGTTTGCGGTATACCGCCCAGCCGACGTGAAAATCGTCGCTTGGCCCGGTGGTAGCGGCGGCAGTGTCGACTGTCTTCAGTGCCATCGTCACCAGCAAGTCTTGATCCTCGCGTGCGGCCGTCAGCAACACGTTGGCGCTCAATGTCGCTGCGTCAGTCAGGGCCAGCAAGCTGGCCACAAAAACGCCGCGCACGTGGTGTAGCGCCACTTCGGTGGCCAGCCCCTCAGTCTGATTGACAATCTTGAATCCCCTGAAAGACAACTCGGTCGCCACCAGATGCAAGGCGTCTTGAATGCCCGTGCCCAGCGCCACGCGTGCTTTAGGATCAGGTGCAATCCAGGCGAGCAAATCCAGGTTGGAGCGGGTGGCAACGGCGACTTGCGCGCGAACCTCGCCAGTAGTCTTCGCCAGTGTCGGCAAATTGGGGGTCGCTGCCACCGCGCGTTTTTCAAGCAGGGCCGCCATCATCGTGACCGGTTGGAAACTGCCAGCCATCTGGTGCCGTATCGCCGGTGCCAGTCTTCTTAAAAGCGCATAACGCGTCGCTTCCGCATTGCGCTTCAGATCGATCAACGGGTCGTGCATAGTGGGATCAGCGGTTTGATTGGATAGGGGATCATAAAGTGGCCCTCAAATCCAGGTCAATGCCGAACCACAGGCTGTGCTCCATTCGTTGCGAAAAAGCCTTGCGTTGGCTTTAAACCACTCTGGCGGCATTCAAGCCTGCAAGCACCTTGTCCAGCGTCAGCGGGAACTCGCGGATGCGCACGCCGGTGGCGTTGTAGACCGCATTGGCCACGGCTGCGCCTGCGCCGCAAATGCCCAGCTCGCCGACGCCTTTGATTTTGAGTGGATTTGTTTTGTCGTCCACCTCGGTCAAAAAGTGCACGTCGATTTTGGGGATGTCGGCATGCGATGGCACATGGTATTCAGCCAGGTCATGGTTGACGAAATGGCCGTCCCGCTTGTCGATGACGGCGTCTTCATGCAGAGTCGAACCTACGCCCCAGATCATCGCGCCGCTGATCTGGCTTTTGGCGGTTTTTTCATTGAGGATACGGCCTGCGGCGAACACGCCCAGAAGACGGCGTACGCGTATCTCGCCGGTGTCGATGTTCACCGCAGCCTCCGCAAAATGCGCGCCATAAGCTTGCTGCGAAAACTGCTTGGCCATGGCACCGGGCAAAATCTCGCCGCTGGCCTCAACCCCAAGTGTGCCCGCCAGTGCGCCCAGCGTTTCGCTCCTGCCAGCACCCGAAATGCTGCCATTGGCAAACGTGGCCTCAGCGACGTT
>JANNFW010000398.1:0-2693 GCA_031380235.1 Rhodoferax sp.
GTGGAATCCAGCGGTCTGATTCTTGCGTACTGCCTACGGATTGAAAACATGACCAGGCTACCGCACTAATTTCTAGATGACTATGCAACCAAATCAAATTTTTCTAGGCCTCATCGGCGCGACCCTCCTCGGATGCAGCCCAGCGTGGGCACAGACCGCGCCTGCCAGTTTGCCCAGCGTGGTAGTGCAGGGCTCTCGCAACAGCGTTTTGGGTGAGGCGGCAACCGCCAACTCTGGCGTGGTAACGCAGCAGCAGCTCGAAGCCCGCACCGTCTACCGCCCCGGTGAGTTGCTTGAGGCAATGCCAGGGCTGGTGGTAAGCCAGCACAGCGGTGAGGGCAAGGCCAACCAGTTTTACTTGCGCGGTTTTAACCTGGACCATGGCACCGACTTGCGTACCACGGTTGACGGCATGCTGGTCAACCAGCGCAGTCACGCGCACGGGCAGGGCTGGACCGATGTGAACTTTCTCATCCCCGAGTTGACCAGTTTGCTGGAATACCGCAAAGGTCCGTTCTATGCCGCTGAAGGCGACTTTTCAGCCGCCGGTGCCCTCAACATCCGATACGCCAACAAGTTGCCGCAGGGTATCTTCAGCGTGGGGCTGGGTCAAAACGGCTATGCGCGCACGCTGCTGGCGGATTCGCCTAAATTGGGCGATGGCAACCTGCTTTATGCGGTAGAACTCTTCAACCACGAGGGCCCCTTCACCGTGGGTGACGGATTTCGCAAGCGCAATGGCGCGCTGCGCTATAGCCAGGGCACTGAGAGCAATGGGTTCAACCTGGCGTTGATGGCCTACGAAGCCAAGTGGCATGCGACCGACCAAATACCGCTGCGCGCGGTTGAATCGGGCGAACTGGGCCGTTTTGATGCGGTCGATCAAACCGACGGTGGTCAGGCGAGCCGTTATAGCCTGTCGGGCGGTTGGCGCAGGTCGGGCGACAGCTCGTCAAGCCAGGTCAACGCCTACATCGTCAGAAACCAGCTCGATCTGTTCTCTAACTTCACCTATTTTCTGGACGACCCCGTCAACGGCGACCAGTTTGCGCAACCTGATCGCAGAACCACCGTGGGCCTGAACGCCAGCCACACTTGGGCCTCCAGCCTGATGGGGCGCAGCACAGAGTATTCAGTCGGCATACAGCTCCAACATGACCGCATCGACAACGAGCTGTTCAACAGCGTGGCAGGCCAGCGGCTAAGCACAACGCGGTCGGACCACATCGAAGAAACCAGCCTGGGCCTCTATGTAGAAGGCAGCACCCGGTGGACTGACAAATTCCGCACGGTGGCGGGCCTGCGCGCCGACGCTTACCGTTTCAAGGTAGACAGCGACAACCCCGCCAACTCGGGCACGCACGTCGCCACCACGTTCAACCCCAAGCTCAACCTGATCTTTGGCCCCTGGAACAAAACGGAGTTCTATGCCAGCGCGGGCACCGGGTTCCACAGCAACGATGCCCGAGGCACCACCATCACCATCGACCCGAAAACAGGTGCGGCGGCAGACCGTGTCTCGCCTCTTGCGGGTGCCCGAAGCGTGGAGCTCGGCGTGCGCAGTGAAGCCATCGCTGGCCTGCAAAGTTCGTTCTCGGTTTACCAGCTCGATTTTGATTCTGAGCTGGTGTTTGTCGGCGATGCAGGCACGACAGAAGCTGGCAGGCCCAGCCGCCGCATCGGGTTTGAGCTTTCCAATTACTACAAGGTCAACCGTTATCTGACGATTGATGCCGATCTGGCCTACGCCCAAGCGCGCTTTCGTGACGGCGACCCAGCGGGCGACCGGATCCCCGGCGCGGTGGAGGGCGTTGCCTCCCTGGCGCTTGCAGTTGACAAGCTCGGCCCGTTTTACGGCGCACTGCAACTGCGCCACTTTGGCCCGCGACCGCTGATCGAAGACAACTCAGTCCGCTCTCAAGCCACCACCACACTCAACGCCCGGATTGGCTACAAATTCAACCCTAAACTCAAGCTGGAGTTGGAGGCATTTAACCTGACGAACCGACGTGATTCCGCTATCGACTACTTTTACGCATCCCAACTCAAGAGTGAATCGGCCCCCGTCGATGACGTTCACTTTCACCCGATTGAGTCGCGGTCGTTTCGCTTGACGCTGACGGCCTATTTTTGAACGGGGCGATGTTTGTACAAGAGCTCGACTCGGCGCTCTGAGATTTCGCGGTTAAAACTCGGCCTGCGGGATTAGCGGCCACCCAAAGTCAAGTTACGTCAAGTCAAGTCACAATCAGGCGCACTATGTCTGAACTTGCCGCCATCAACGCTGTGCCGCCCCAGCCCGAAGGCACGGGCCAATTTGTCACCTTCCCCAACTCCCCGTTCGATCTCTACCAACCTTACCCCCCTGCCGGCGATCAGCCCGAGGCCATCGACAAACTGGTGGAAGGCGTGACGGACGGTGAGGTGTTTCAAACCCTGCTGGGGGTCACCGGTTCGGGTAAAACCTTCACGATGGCCAACGTGATTGCGCGCCTGGGCCGCCCGGCCATCGTTTTTGCGCACAACAAAACGCTGGCCGCCCAGCTCTACAGCGAGTTCCGCGAGTTCTTTCCCAACACCGCGGTGGAGTATTTCGTCAGCTACTACGACTACTACCAGCCCGAGGCCTATGTGCCGCAGCGCGACCTGTTCATCGAGAAAGACTCCGCCATCAACGAGCACATCGAGCAGAT
>JANNFW010000658.1:0-5676 GCA_031380235.1 Rhodoferax sp.
ATTTTTGGTGTGTCATGGTTTGTACTCCGGGTTACTTGATCACAACGAACTCGGGGGCGGCCACCGTGAGCAGGATGGCTGCGTTGACTCGCTGTCGTTTGGCCGTGTTGATTTGTGTTTGTGAGCTGCTACCGCCAGGAAGGGGAATGCTGCTGACAGCGCTGACGATTTCGGCGCGGCGCGAGGTGACGATAGCGCCATAGGCCAGGCGCGTGGTCACGCGATCCACCAGCGCCGGCACGTCTGCAGCCAAAGCCAACTCAGCTGTGTAGTCGCCTTGCAGGTCACGCCGGGACAGACCAACGCCAGCCGGAAGTCCGACGCCGTTGCTGATGCTGTCACGCATGAAGTTCACGTAGCCCGCCACGCTGGTCTCGCTGCTGATCTGCAACTCGGGCGCAACCAGATTACGTGCTGCGCTCTTGGTTCCCGGCGCGATGTAGCCAGGCCGGTAGAAATTGAATACGGATGGCGAACGCAGCGGCTCCTGGCCCAGCGCAGTGGCGGGACTATTGGTGATGTCAATGTCGTACGTGCCCGACACGCTGCGGTGTGGGAAGGCTCGCATAAACGCCGACAGGCGCAACACTGGCTCGCGGATCTTGCCCGACGTGTCACTCACCAAACGGGCCTCGGGATGCAACAGTAGCGCCTTGAGCACCGCTTTGAAGTCGCCCCGCTCGCCCGAACCGTTGTTGCTGAACGCGTTCGCGACCGCCATGACATAGGCTGGGCTGGGATTGCTGGTGGTGAAGCGTTGGATCAACTGGCGACTGATGAATGGCGCGACGTGGGGGTGCGCGGCCAGGCGATCCAATGCGGTACGCAGGCTCTCGGCCGCACTGGTTCCCGCAGGAATGGTAATGCCGAGGAAGGTTTTGGCCTCGACACTGTGGTAGTCGGGGTAACTGACCATCGGCCTCAAATCGCGGTCAGAATACTGACGGCCGTTGGATGTGCCGCGCAGGAAGCAGCTCTTGTCAGTCACCGGACAAGCCCAACTCCAGCCGGTGAACACCTTGGCAAGTTCAGATACATCGGACGGGGTGTAGGTCTCACGCACCAGGCCGCCGCTGCCCGTGCGCGGGCTGCCGTCCTGGTTGAGGTCTACCAGGCCGATGGTGAATAGCTGCATCACCTCGCGCGCGTAGTTTTCATCGGGCACACGGCCTGTGATGGGATCGGCCTTCTGATTGGCAATGTGCGTCAAGTAGATGCCCATCATGGGGTTCGTCGACACGGACTGCAGCAGATCGCGGTAGTTACCAAAGCTGTGTGTGTTCAACATGTCCATCCACGCGGCCACCGCACGATCGTAGTTGTCGACATCTCCATCTTCGAGCGAGATCACGAAAATCTGCGACAACGCATAGGCCATGCGAAGGCGCAGTTGATCCGATCCCGTCAGCGCCCGCCTCCAGATGGTCGCCACGACCTGTTCGTCGTTGCCGTCATTGAGCGCATTAAAAAGCCCCAGATGTGTTCCGTTGGCTGGCGTGATGAATTGTTCGTTGATCCAGGCCGAATAACCGGTGGTCATCAAGCGGTCGATGTCGGCATCCGTCGGGCCGAATGTGGCTTGTGCGAGGAAGCGCGCGGCCTCGTTGCGGGTAGCCGGCTTGTCCGTCGCCACAGGAGGAGGTGGCGGTGGTGGCGGCGGTGGCGGTGGCGGTGGCGGTGAGGTGCCGACTACCGTCAGCGTGAGCCTCGCTGTTGGGCCAACGGTACCCGAGCCACTAGATCCCGAATAGGGTTTGGCGTTAATCACATAGTTGCCGACCGCAGGAGTCCACGCTGCGTAGACTGTGCCAGTGTTGCCCTTGTAGGCATAGGGAGCAGAGCTCTCGGTTCGGGTGGTGGTGCTGAAACTGTCGGTGAAAACCACGCTTTTGACGCCGGTGGCGTTGGCGCGAATGTTGATTCGCGGTGTAGTGGCAATGGACACCGTACCGCTGTCTGTGTACGTAGCAATGTCGACACCGGTGTCGGCGTTGACCACGGTGAATGAAACGACCGATTGCGCAGCGGCCCAACCAGGCGCCCCGCAAGCTGCTGCTAAGAGCGCCAATTGGCCAAACTTTGCCCGCAGGCGCGTCAAATTGACTTTGATCGGGAGATTGATTTTCATCGAGAGACCTTGTAGGTGAGTGACGACACAAACGCCATCGGCTGATCTCGATACACGAACTGGAGTGGTCGAGATGAGCCCTTGGCGCTGGCGGCATTGTTCGCGACCACCGTGAATTCTCAATCCGACAATTGCAACGACTTGTAATGCTTTGACATGACGGATCGTTGCATCCGCAGGGTCACCAGTGCTGGTCTTTTGGCTATCAACCCACGGGTGCACACAAGCCACCGCAGACTGGTTTTACGATAAACACAGACTTACCAATTCGCTCATGCAGTGAGCCTGTGGACTTGAACTAATGCGAGTCACCGCTGTCGCGCCGTTGAAATATAAAAAAAAGAACCCGGAGGTTCTTTTTTAGTCACGCACGGTGAAAATAGCTCAAAAAACGAATTAAATCGTGCTATAGCTCTCTCTTAATATACGTATGAAGCTTCTATTTACATAGCAAGCATGTGCCCCTCGCGCGGATCCCCCCGCCCTGCCAGCACCTGCGCGTAGGCGGACGTGACCGCCTGCGCACCCGCATGGTGGCGCACGACGATCCACGGCTTGGCCGGGTCACACGCCACCTTGGTGAACGCAAACCAGGCCTGCACCATGCGTTTGCCAAACTCCTGCGGGCCCCATTCAGTGGCTCGCTTCTTGATTTGTGACGGTGCAAAAAACAAGGTGGCGCGCGGCCCTGGCAGGTCTTTGCCGCCGCCTAAATTTTCAACGTGGGTGCCGCCAATCGAGCAACTGTATTTGAGGTTAGTAAATCGCGTGTGAATGGCTTTACGCAGATCGGCATTGCCCGCAAAATCGACGTAAACGCAGGCACGATCCGCCGCGATGGCGTCGAGCTGGTCATACGTCAACACGCGGTGATAGCAGCCCAGGCTTTCGCAAAACGCGACATTGCCGGGCGACGTCAATCCCACCACTTCAATACCTGCGCGCTCCTTCAAGCCAAAGGCGGTGCCGTAAGCTGTCTTGCTGGATGCGCTGGAAAGTAGCGCGATGCCTTTTTCACCTGCGCCAGTTTGCTGCGCCCCAAAGAAGTTGTTGTCGGCGAAAAAATCATCGATCAGCCATGAGGTGATGAACAAAGGGCGAAGCAGCGCCTGTACGTCTTCCGACGCGGCCGCGTAAAACGGATCGACGTTGCAGCGCATGTACTGGTTGTAGACGCTGTGCAACTCAGCGCGATGCGGTGCTGCATCGTAGAACGAAGCGGGGGTCAATCGATCCGGCTTCAACACCACGCTAGAGGCCATCGGGTAATAGCCATACAGCCGCTCGCCCACCGCGACACCGGGGTGGCTGCTTTGGGTGACATCGCCAAAACCCCAGACGGGAATTTGGCCCATCGCCGCTGCGCCATCACCCGCCGCTGCGACAGGAAAAAAGCTCCAGTAGTTCATCGCATCGCCAAACGCGGCGTAGGTGATGTTGTTGGAGGTCAGCGCGAATTTGTCGATGCGGATGCGCACGTGGCCGTCGGGCAGTGGCAGGTCTGGCGTTTCGCGCAGTACGGCGTGCTGGATTTTGTCTTTTTGGACGAGGAAATTGAGGGTGTTCATGCCGTAACGATAAACGAAATTCAGGCCTGCGGGTGAGCCAGAGCAGACAATACTTAGGGGGCAAAAAAAAATGAACCCACAGGTTCATTTTTAACGCAAACTACCGAAAAAAGCTCAAAATATGAACTAAATCGGCCTCTGGCTCTCGCAAAACATGCGTAAAAAGCTATATTTATAGTAGCAATCTAACTGTGAGATCACACTACCGTGATCGTCACCTCGATATTGCCGCGCGTCGCGTTTGAATAGGGGCACACTTGATGCGCCTTGTCCACCAGTGCCTGGGCCGCAGCGCGGTCCATGCCGGGCAGGCTCACGGCCATTTGCACCTCGATGCCAAAGCCCGCAGGAATCTGGCCAATGCCGACGGTGGCGGCGATGGAGGCATCGGCCGGGATGACAATCTTCTGCGCGCCTGCGACGTGCTTCATGGCACCCATGAAGCAGGCGCTGTAGCCTGCGGCGAAGAGCTGCTCGGGATTGGTCGCACCGCCTGCGCCGCCGAGTTCTTTGGGCGGGGCCAGCTTGACGTCCAGCAGGCCGTCTGACGACACGGCGCGGCCATCCCGACCGCCCGTGGCAGTAGCGTGAGCTTTGTAGAGAACTTTTTCGACTTTGGTGACCATGGGAATTCCTTGCGGTTGCGCTCAATCAGTTTGAGCAGGTTGAGATGACGCCGAGCAACATTCTGCCGTAGTGCGCTTGGTCGTGCTGGCGGTAACGTCAATCCACTGGTCAATCCCGTGGCTCACGCTGCCACCAAGGCGACTTCTGTGCATTGACAGATGCTGAGCAAAGGTTCAACGTTGATCCACTTTACCCTCTCAAACTCAGGAGACACGCATGCTCAAATTGCAACTGACCCGATCACTGATGGCCACCGCCGCCCTGCTGGCCTGCGCGCCAACGCTGCACGCCGAGGTCATCAAAATCGCCTTCATCGAGGTGCTGTCCGGTCCGTTTGCGAACGCAGGCAAGAGCTCGCTGAACCAGTTACGCGAGGTGGTGTTCCAGCTCAACGCCAAAGCCAGGGGCGCTGACCCCACGTTTGAAATCGTGCCGTTCGATGGCAAAGGCTCGCCGCAAGAAAGCACCACCGCGCTGAAGGCCGCGACTGACCAGGGCATTCGCTACATCACGCAAGGCGGCGGCTCGGGCGTGGCGTTTGCGCTGTCGGATGCGATTGCCAAACTGGCTGAGCGCGAGCCCGCGAAGGCCACGTTGTTTTTGAACTATTCGGCAATGGATCCCGGCCTGACGAACGACCGCTGCAACTTCTGGCACTTTCGCTTTTACCCATCGAGCGAGATGAAAATCGAGGCGCTGACCACCTACCTTGTGAAGCGCCCAGATGTGCAAAAAATCTATCTGCTGAACCAGGATTACACGCACGGCCAGCAGGTGTCCAAAGCTTCGCGCGCCTACCTTGCGCGTAAACGGCCCGATGTGCAGTTGGTGGGGGATGACTTTGTGCCCATCGCCCAGGTGCGCGACTTTGCGCCGTATGTCGCGAAGATCCGCGCTTCGGGGGCCGACACGGTGATCACCTCCAACTGGGGCAGCGATCTGACTCTGCTGATGAAAGCTGCGAAGGATTTCGGCCTGAACATCAACTTCTTCACCATGAACGCCAACAACCCCGGCACGCCCGCGCAGATGGGCTCGTGGGGCGCCGAGAAAGTCGGTGTGCTGTGGAACTGGGGTCACAACGCGCCCACGCCTGAGCTGGAGAAAATCTACGTCGCCTACAAGAAGAAGTTTGATGAAGACTTCATCTTCGCTGCGCACTGGAACAGCATGAACATGCTGAACACGGCGGTGCAAAAAGCCAAGTCATCCGACACCAAAGCCGTCGCCTTCGCGCTGGAAGGCATGAAGTACCAAAGCCCGATTGGCGAAATCGAAATGCGCAAGACCGACCATCAACTGCTGGCCCCGCTGTACCTGGGCATCTGGGCCAAGCAGGGCAGCAAAGGCGTG
>JANNFW010000414.1:0-9389 GCA_031380235.1 Rhodoferax sp.
TGCGCACCGAGGTGGAGGCGCTGCGCTCGTTGACCTACCGCGCGGTGGAGGCGTATGTGTCCGGCAAAGACGTGACCAAGCTGGCCAGCATGGCCAAACTCAAATGCGGCCGCCTAAGCCGCGAGGTGGCGGACTCCTGCCTGCAATACTGGGGCGGCATGGGCTTCACCTGGGACAACCCGATCTCTCAAGCCTACCGTGATAGCCGCCTGGTGTCGATTGGCGGCGGCGCGGACGAGATCATGCTGGGCATTATTTGCAAGCTGGAAGGCACGCTGCCGAAGACAAAAGCCTGACGCAATCACGTTATGAGCATGCCAGAAGCCTTCATCCAACCACCGCTGGATACCGTCGCCACTGTGTTGGAGGGTTCGGTTCTGCACGCCACCTTGAACCGACCGCAGGTGCGCAACGCGATGTCGCTGGCCATGGTGACGGAGCTGTTGTGGGTGCTGGCGCAGGCGGAGTCGGGCGGCGAGGTGCGGGTGATTGTTTTGCGCGGTGCAGGAGGTCATTTTTGTGCGGGGGCCGATTTGAAAGACATGGCGGCTGCACGAATGTCGGCGATGCAGCTAGGCCAAGTGGTTGGCGCAATCGATCCAATTGCACACGCGAATGGGCAATTCGGCGAACTGTGTGTGGCCTATGCAAAATCGCCCCTGGCCGTTGTGGCCGTGCTGGAAGGTACGGTGATGGGCGGCGGTCTGGGGCTGGCCTGCGTGGCAGATGTGACCCTGGCCAGCGAGACCGCCGTGTTTCGCCTGCCCGAGACCTCGGTGGGCATGGTGCCGGCGCAGATTGCGCCGTTTCTGGTGGAGCGCATGGGCTACTCACAGGCTAAGCGTTTGGCCGTGACGGGTGGGCGCTTCAACGCTGAAAACGCCTTGCACTGGGGGCTGGTGCATGCGGTACATCCCCAAGATCAAATCGATGCAGCACTTGCGAAGGTGCTGGGTGACATCCTCCAATGCGCACCCAACGCGCTGGCTGCTACCAAGGCGCTGCTGGCGCGCTCGCGTCATGTGCCAGCCGATCAACTGGTGACCGACGCGGCTGCAGTCTTCGCGCGCGCAGCCCAGGGCGCGGAGGGCATGGAAGGCGTGAGCGCTTTTTTGCAGAAACGCCAGCCCAGCTGGGTGCCCCAATGAGATTTATGCCATGAGTTTTTCGAAGATACTGATCGCCAATCGCGGAGAAATTGCTTGCCGCATCATCCGCACGGCACGTAGGCTGGGCTATGCCACAGTGGCGGTGTTCAGCGACGCAGATCGCAACGCGCCACATGTTGGCGCGGCGCACGAAGCCGTGCACATTGGCGCATCGCCTGCCAACGAGTCCTATCTGTCAATCGAAAAACTGCTGGAATCAGCCCAAAAAACAGGCGCTGACGCGGTGCATCCCGGCTACGGATTTTTGAGCGAGAACGCGGGCTTTGCGCAAGCGTGTGTCGATGCCGGGTTGGTCTTCATCGGCCCACCACCTTCAGCCATTCACGCCATGGGCGACAAAGCGTTGGCGAAGAAACGCATGATCGCCGCAGGTGTGCCTTGCGCGCCGGGATACCTGGGTGAGAATCAGGACGACCAACACCTGATCAGTGAAGCCAACAAGCTCGGATTCCCATTGCTTGTGAAGGCGGTTGCGGGCGGTGGCGGGCGCGGTATGCGCCTGGTGCGCGAGGCCAGTGAGATGGCTCAAGCCATCATCGGCGCGAGGCGTGAGTCGCAAAGCGCGTTTGGCGATGGCAACTTGATGCTGGAGCGCTTGATCGACAACGGCAGGCATATCGAAATTCAAGTTTTTGCAGATTCGCACGGGAATGCCGTGCACTTGGGTGAGCGCGATTGCACTGCGCAACGCAGACGACAAAAAGTGATTGAGGAAGCGCCTTCGCCGGTGGTCAGTGCCGCGATGCGCGATGCCATGGGCCGCGACGCAGTGGCCGCTGCGTTGGCGGTGGGGTACCAAGGCGCCGGTACGGTGGAGTTCATCGTGGATGAAAACCTCAAGCACTACTTTCTGGAGATGAACACGCGCCTGCAGGTTGAGCACCCGGTGACAGAGATGATCACTGGCTATGACCTGGTGGAGTGGCAATTGCGCGTGGCTGCGAGTGAGCCATTGCCGGCCAAGCAGGACGACATCAGGCTCACCGGGCATGCGATTGAGGCCCGCCTGTATGTTGAAGACCCCTACACCGCGTTCGCACCACAAACAGGCCAGGCGCTATGGTGGCAGCCCGAGGCGGCGCTCCAAGGCATTGATGATGGCAGCGCACGCATCGACAGCGGCATTGCCCAAGGCGATCACATCTCGCCCTTTTACGACCCCATGGTGGCCAAGGTGATCGTGCATGGGTGCGACCGCGACGATGCCATTCGACGGCTGCGGGCGTGTTTGAACAACGCGCCGTTATTAGGTCTCAAAAACAACGGCAAATTCCTGACGGATCTGGTGGAACACCCCCGCTTTCGCAATGCCAGCATGACAACTGCGCTACTGGATCAATGGCAGGAACAGGGTGAGCTGCTCTTTCAAAAGCCAGCGCCAAATGATACGGACTGGAGTTTGGCCGCAGCGCTGTTTGCCCTGCAAAACGGTGCTGGTTGGCGCGCCAACAGCGTGGCCGCATTTGATCTTTCGCTGGTGTGTGATGGCATCACGCGCGCCTTGAGGGTGCATCCCGACCCGCGTGGGTCTGTCACGGTGCATGGACTTGCGCAAAGCGTCGTCATCAACTTTGCCAAATCGCCACCCGCTCTTGGCCCGTTTCGATATGAAGTGGAAGGGGTCACACGTTCCGCAATTGTGGCAAGTACAGGCTCAGGCTTGCATCTGCACATCAACGGCTGCACCTTTCTGTTCACAGAAGCGTCAGCATTCCCCGATGCCAACCAAACGCTGGACGCACGGCGCGCCTGTGCGCCTGTCGCAGGCAAGATCACCCAGGTGCAGGTGGGCGTTGGAGAAGCCGTCGCGCAGGATCAAATGCTGATCTGCGTCGAAGCCATGAAGATGGAAATGTGGGTAGCGGCGCAAGCAGCGGGCAACGTGAAGGCGATCCACGTGAAAGTCGGTGACCAGGTTGAATCCGGCGCGTTGTTGCTTGAGCTTGAAGGCGCGCCCTCCATTGAATCGCCCCAAGCCACCTAGAAAGTAAAGACTATGGATAAAGCCATCTTGACCTGCGCGCTCACCGGCGTGCTGACCAACCCCAAGCAACACCCCGTGCCGGTGACACCCGCGCAAATGGCTGCTGAGGCGCGCGATGCCTTCGATGCCGGTGCCAGCGTTATGCATGTGCATGTGCGCGCGCAACAGGAGGGCATGCAGCACATGCCCTCGTGGGATCCGGACGTGGCAGAGGCAATAGTGAGCGCGATTCGAGAGGCTTGCCCAGGTGTCATCATCAACCTGACGACAGGCGTGATCGGCCAAGACATCTCAGGCCCCGCAGCGTGCATTCGTCGCGTCAAGCCCGAAATTGCCGCCTGTAACGCAGGCAGTTTGAACTACCTCAAGATCAAGGACGACGGCCAATGGGCCTGGCCACCGATGGTGTTCGACAACCCGGTTGCCAAGGTACAAAAGTTTTTGGATGTGATGCAGGAGTGCAGTGTTCACCCTGAATTCGAGTGCTTTGATGTTGGCATCGTGCAGTCCGTCGGCATGTACTTGAAGGCGGGCATGCTGAAGGCCGGCATGGGTCGACCCGAGTACAACTTGGTGATGGGCGTTGCCTCGGGCATGCCCTGCGACGCTGACCTGCTGGCCCTGCTGCCGCGCTGGATGGCTGCTGACAGCGTGTGGCAGGCAACCCTGATTGGGCGTGCCGAGATTTGGCCCGTTCATCAAAAGACCGCCGAGCTAGGGGGGATGTTGCGCACAGGACTGGAAGACACGTTCTATTTGCCAGACGGTAGCCGTGCCAAAGGCAACGGCGAGCTGATCGCCGCGTTGGCACAATGCGCCGCCCGTGCGGGCCGAGCCGTTGCAAGCCCCGCCGAAGCTCGCCGACTACTGGGACTTAGGGCGATGGTATAATTTGATGCGTTGCGGCTGTAGCTCAGTTGGATAGAGTACTTGGCTACGAACCAAGGGGTCGTGGGTTCAATTCCTGCCAGCCGCACCATAAAACGTAATCAGATCAAGCACTTAGCGAGCAATCGCTAAGTGCTTTTTTCTTTCTCCATACGATAGATCGTCATTCGTACGACTCGATATTTATCAAGCTCCACGGCTGGGGCTTGAACTCGTTTTCATGGATTGGTAAAGCGGCCGAAGTCCTCAGTGCAAAAGTTTCCTACTAGTCTGTTTCGATACCCCGTCCCTAGGATTCACAAGGATTAGCAGCTGGTGGGTTGCTACCCAATTGTTTTTGGAACCTTTTGCGTAACGGTCGAGGAAGCGGGATGGGATGAAGTGTGCGAATTACGGAACACTTCCCCGCGACCAAGTTGGGCGGCTTCAAGCTGTCCACGAAAAAGCCAGACGACATCAAGGTGATGTGCAGTCTCTCGACCCTTCTCAAAATCTACACCGCAGGAGAAACGTTCCGAGTCCAAACTCCTGAAGACATCGACCCTGCGCGAACGAATCCCTACGCAACGTTCGTCAATGCGTAGACGCCTGACGTTGGGTGCTCATCGCCGTATGTGGCGCGCACTATCGTCATGGCAAACCAAATGCTGCAATGGCGCGTCCATCCGAAGGATCACGCACAATGCGAAAGTCTCATGCTTCGAATGCATGCGATAGAGAGCTGCCACTCAACTGCGACAGGTTTGGAAGGAAATGGGGTTAACTCCAGGATTCTCAAAGGACAAAATCGGACCCACTGACTATCCCACCGCTTCGGCTGAGTACAACATAAACTACGGTACATACAAGCATGAGGCGTGATATGGGCGCGATCAACAAAACGGGAGTCAAAATGCAACGCTGCCACACAACGCGAAATCTATTCTGCCAAGGCTTGCGTAGTCCCAAGGTTGCAGAAAGTGGAGTGACGCTAGACCTGAGTCTGCTGTAGCCGCCCGTCAATCCGCTTAGACGGGCGAACTCCACGACCCATGGTAATTCCGGCATCTAAACTCAGGTTTTACCCAATCGTGCGTGCGCTGGGCGTAGAAGCTGCGGCGATCCCCCAAGGTGCCCAGCGAGTGGTCCAAGCCGTTTTGCACCTTTGGCGACAAAAAGAGTTTGCCCATCTTGCCCAAAGCAAGCCATACGGCACCACTGCGCTGTTGCAGAACACGCGTGTGCAAAGGTTTGCTGAATGGCTCATCTCCCAGCCCTTTAACGACGCAGCCTTTTGGCTCGCTACTGCCTATGCCACTTGGGTTGGTGACGAAGTGCGTTCCGAACAAGCTCTGTATTTTACGCCACCCAAACTTGCCGACAGAGTGATTGACGACCTGGTGGCGCGGGGTGCGTTACTCACGGAGCACCACTGGCATGACCCGGCGTGCGGAGGCGCCGCTTTTTTGGTGCCAGTTGCAAAGCGTATGGCAGCAGAACTGGCGCAAGCAGGTTTGCCGTCCATCGAGATACTCAAAAAGGTCGAAAAGCAAATCAGTGGCACTGACCTGAATAAAACGCTTCTGGACATTTCAACGCAGTTCTTGCTGATGGCACTGTCTGAGCATATTGTCGCGAGTGGCTTTACGCCCACCTTTTCCCTTACCAAGGGCGACGGCTTATTGGTTGAGGCAGGCGAAAAGCCAAAAGCGCATGTTGTTGCGTGCAACCCACCTTACAGAAAACTCAATGCCATTGAAACCAAAAAATATGCCGCTGGTTCTGGGGAGGTGATTCGCAATCAGCCTAACATTTACGGACTTTTTATTCACAAGTCCATAAGCATGGTGCACCCGGGAGGACTGGTGGGGTTGCTAACGCCCACCAGTTTTCTGTCTGGTGCCTCGTTTTCCAAGTTGCGTAGCTACATTGTTAAAAATAGCGATGTGCTGCAAATTGACATGCTGAGCGGCCGTTCTTCAACGTTTATTTCAGTCACGCAGGAAGCAGTGATTACGATTCTTCAATCTAAGTTGGAGCTAGAAAGGCGTGACTCGTTACCCGCATCAGTGCGTGAGAGACATACTAAAATTTTCGCGCTGAGTCCTCTGGGTGCCTACCACTACATAGGTAACAGCAGGCTGCAGGGAGATGGGATGCTTTGGCCAATACCTCGCTCTTTGCCTGATGCTGCACTTGTGCGTGCTACACAACAGTGGACCAACAGGCTCCGTGATTACGGCTATTCGCCTAAAGTGGGGCACCTAGTTCCGTATCGGGATGAGCGCAGACGCTTTCCCAAGCGACCAAAGCGCAAGGATCAGTCTCGTGTCGTGCCTATTGTTTGGGCCGGGGATATTACGGTTGAGGGCTTTGAGCACGGTAGAGCTCACAAACTTGACCGGGTGGACTATTTTGTGGAGGTGTCGGACCCCACTCACTCCAGTGGTATCAGAGCCCCCAGCGTGGTTCTTCAACGCATTACATCAAGCGATCAGGCTCACCGCCTTATTGCGTGCGCCGTACCGAACGAGTGGCAGGCCAAGGAAGGGGGCTTTGTGGCAGAAAATCATGTGATTGCACTGGTCGCCAAGGACAACTGCACTTGGAGTCCGCAAGTTATGGCGGATCTGGTGAACTCTGATTTAGTCAATCGTCTATACAGGGCAATATCAGGTGCCACTAACGTAGCAGTGGGAGAGATCAATGAATTGCCCCTGCCTGACCCCGCTGATTTGAAGGCTGCAATGGCGCAAAATGCAGAGATAAATGCCGCCCTTCGCATAGTGCTTGGTCTGGACGAATTACATGATACGAGGGGCAGGCATGTTGCGATTTACTAACCTGGCGGTCGCATGAAGCCGAACCTTGGCATCACAGGGAAGAAGGCCCGCTGGGAGCAGCCTCAAAATGATACGGACAAGAAAAAAAAGATCCTGGAACAGTTGCTAAGCAAGCGTCCCAAGGCCGTAGAGCCCATCCTGCCTACCAAAAATGACACGCTTCCAGAGATGCCCATCGCGGAAAAACCGGTGGTTGAAGCCTCGAATGGTGATCCCGCAAAAATCGGATTTAGCTTGTTTCACAACATCGACGCTGCGCCCCTAAAGGTAAGCAAGACAATAGAGCAACTATCTGGGTATCTGCTTAGCATTCAAAAGGGACGGTTCGAGTTTTCACTCCTTTGGCCTGGTTCGATTCGCAGCTTGGCCTGCATCCATGCGGTGGCCACGGTTTCAAGGTGGCATCAGGGGGATAAACGTGGCGTTCGTACTTTGGTTTATCCGGCCAGAGCAAATATCTTTCAGGATCTGAACCAGGCACAAATTGACCGTATCGCGCTGGCAAAGCTATTTGCAGGGTTGGTTGAACCTGGCAGAGGAGAGCCACCAAATTTAAAGGTCACTGTTTCCTGTCCAGAAAAAGATACTTTCTTCACTTCGTTAAGAAGCGTTCGTTCGGCTGACGGGGTTGAGTTACTGCCAACGATTGGCGAGGTGCTACCCCATTACTTTTCAGACCAAGCCTTCAATGGCTGGACGTCTTGTGAAAGTGACCTGCTAAAAAACCTGAGGACCAGGTTAGGTGACGTCAACCATACCAGAGCATTGAGTACCGGTGCGATATCCAAACTGGGAGCGCCTGAATATGCGCCTGATGCAATATTTGGATTGGGTTGGCGTACTTCACAGGAGGATGTTGAGAAGGCGCTCAAGTCTTTGAAGAAGTTAGGCCAACCGGACTGCATTCTTGTCGATGTAACACGTGCCGCCCGAAAAAATAATCCGAAATGGGTTCGAACCACAGTGAGGTTCCTTGAGACCATCGTAGATATTTGGCCGGCCAACAGGCCAGGTGTCTGTATCGTAGCTGATGAGCCATTTATTAAGAATCAATTGCTGCAAGAGCTAGCGCGCCGTACGGCCAAAGGTGACGCTCACGCCACAACTATTTCAAATGCAGGGATGGCGGTGAAGGGCTACCCGTGTTGGACTGTAAGAGACGGTTTCATTGCAAAAGACTTCGTTGAGCCCCTCAGTCCTACGCCTAAGGAAATTCGGGTTTTCTTCACTGACACACACGCGGCAGAGATCATTGCGCAGGTTGATAAGCTCAAATCCACAGCCCCCGACCAAATAAGCCAGGATCTGCTTGCCGAGGTCTCTCAGTATTTGTCTCGATTGGCATCCCTTCCTTCAAGCACTCGGGTTCTCATCGATTGGTTGGACCAGACCGGCGTACCGATGGCTGTCAGAGAGCTTTACACCTGGCCTACATACCGCTCAAAATTGCACCGATTGCTCGCTGCCCCCGAATTTTCTGAAAAGGTTCGACTCGAAAGAACCATCAAGAAGTGCGACGCGCTTTGGGCCGACTACGCAAATGGGACCCCCTTTGCTCGCCATTTGGCCAAGCTCATTGAGGAACATACAGGGGGCACAGAAAAATGCTGTGTTGTGTTTACCAAGCCGACTTCCAGAAGGCTGGCTGAGAGGTACTTCGAAACCTACGACGGATATCCAGAAGGCGCGGGCTTTGAGGTGTTGAAAGACTGCGTTCGGATGGTAGTCTCTGGCTCGCTTGATGCGGAGCTGGGCACCCGCAAGAACGAGACCATCATATTTGCGGGGCTTGACGAAGTTTCAATCAGAAGCTTGATACTCGATGAGCGCATCTCCTCGCCAGCCTATGTGCTGCTCACCCGCAGAAACGCTGCATATCTCAAAGCAACCCTGAAGTCCATTGAGCAGCTGCCGGCATTTTCCGAGCTAGGCTCAAGGGTGAAGCCTCTGTTGGAACAGCTTCCTGACTTTCCTGATGCAGATGCCCGAACGTTGTTCACTCGGGTGGACTTTGTTCTGCCCACTTTTTCATTTGAACAAGGACTGTCGGCCTCAATCTCTGAAGATGACAGCAAAGATCCGGATGCCTGGGAGCTCGTTCTTGAAAACTCAAGCTCTGTTCGGCGTAGTCCCGGTGCCCAAGTCTATGTGTATGACCCCTTGTATGGTTACACCCAAACCCGAGGGTTCCAGCGAGTTGAAGTCAGTAGCCTTCAAGAAGGTCAACGTCTATTTTTGATGTCCGGAGAACTGCGAGAGTTGACGGAAGCGTCATTGAAGGACGCTGGCATTGATATTAGCCACGACAAGCAGTTTGAGACTTCGCTTCGGCAGTATCACAACCGAATTCTTCGAGCCATTGAAGAGACGTTTCCACATAAGAATGCGCTGGATCAGGCTCGCGAACTAAGACAGAAAATTCTGAGATCCGCCGATGCTCCTAACGGGCTCCCGGCCGAGGGTTCAATAAAAAACTGGTTGAATGTGGCAAGCTTACTTACGGCCAAGTTCGAGGACTTGACAAGC
>JANNFW010000460.1:0-13515 GCA_031380235.1 Rhodoferax sp.
GGGGTACGACACATCCGTTGCCAGCAATGCACCCGCCAGCACCACCACCGTCCACAGCACCGGGTTCGCCCACGGAGCCTGCTGCATGCTCACGTAGAAGGCCTGCGCCAGCACATACACGACCAGTGTGGCGGTCAAGCCAAACAGCGGCGTTGCGGATAGGTAGACCCACAGTTCAACGAATTTCGGCATCGCTCTTCCTGATCAAGCGTTGAAGTGCCAGGGCCGTGACTGCCAAGCCGATCAGGGTCGAAAAAATCAGCACCGCGAGCATGCGGCCCCCGAACTGGGTGAGCAAGCCGAGGTGCGTCATCACGCCCACGCCGACGGGTACAAACAGCAGTGAGAGGTGAGAGAGTAAAAAGTCAGCGCATACCGATACGGGCGCTCTCACCGCTTCAAAGCGAAGTGCGATAAGAAGCAGCAGCATACCGATCACGGGACCGGGAAACGGCAGTGCCAAACCGCGGGATAACAACTCACCAATCGACTGGAGCGTCAGCAGCCAGGCCAGTCCGCGAATTCCGAGCACGTTGCAGCCTTGCCTTTAACTGGGGCTAAAACCTCGGCAGATCCGGGTGCTTGATTTGCCCCGCGCGCACCAGCATCTTGCCGTACTCGGCGCATCGGTTCAGCGTGGGGATGACCTTGCCGGGATTGAGCAAACCTTTGCTGTCGAATGCACGATTGACACCAAACATCTGCTCGTTTTCTTCTGTGGTGAACTGCACGCACATGCTGTTGAGCTTCTCAACGCCCACGCCGTGCTCGCCAGTGACGGTGCCGCCCATCGCAACGCTGGTCTCAAGAATATCGGCACCAAAGAGTTCGCAACGGTGCAGTTGATCGGCATCATTGGCATCAAACAAAATCAGCGGATGCAGGTTGCCGTCGCCCGCGTGAAAAACATTGCAGCAGCGTAAGTTGTACTTCTTTTCCATCTCGGCGATGGCCAGCAAAATATCGGCCAGGCGCTTGCGCGGTATGGTGCTGTCCATGCACATATAGTCGGGGCTGATGCGGCCACTGGCGGGGAAGGCGTTTTTGCGGCCACTCCAGAACTTCAGGCGCTCGGCTTCGTTTTGGCTCACGGCGATGGCTGTCGCGCCACAGCGTTTGAGCACCTCGGTCATGCGGCCAATTTCTTCTTCGACCTCCTCGGGCGTACCGTCACTTTCGCACAGCAAAATCGCAGCGGCGGTGAGGTCGTAGCCCGCATGAACGTAGTCTTCGACCGCAGCGGTCATCGGCTTGTCCATCATCTCCAAACCTGCCGGGATGATGCCTGCCGCAATCACCGCTGCGACTGCATCGCCAGCTTTGCGGATGTCGTCAAAGCTGGCCATGATGCAGCGCGCCAACTGCGGCTTGGGGATGAGTTTGACGGTGACTTCGGTCGTCACCGCCAGCATGCCTTCACTGCCCACAATCACGCTGAGCAAGTCGTAGCCCGGCGCATCCAACGCGTCGCTGCCGAATTCAACCGGCTCGCCCTCCATGGTGAAGCCTTTGACCTTGAGCACGTTGTGCACCGTGAGGCCGTATTTCAAACAATGCACGCCGCCTGAGTTTTCTGCGACATTGCCACCGATGGTGCAGGCGATTTGGCTGCTGGGGTCCGGCGCGTAATACAAGCCGTAAGGCGCAGCCGCCTCGCTGATCGCCAAGTTACGCACGCCGCATTGCACCAGCGCCGTGCGGCTCAATTTGTCGACTTTCAGAATCTTATTGAACTTGGCCAGCGACATCGTCACACCCAGCGCGTGCGGCATCGCCCCACCCGAGAGGCCCGTGCCCGCGCCGCGAGCCACCACAGGCACGTTCAACCGATGGCAAATTTGCAGGACGGCTTGTACCTGGGCATCAGTCTCAGGCAGCGCCACCAACAGGGGCCGCTGCCGGTAGGCGGTAAGGCCATCGCACTCGTAGGGCGTGGTGTCTTCGTTATGCCAGAGCAGAGCATGCTTGGGTAAATGGGCTTCTAGCGCAGGCAGAATTTGCGCAAGCAGCTCCGTTTTTTGGAGCAATTCGGGTTTGACGGCAGCGTTCATCGCTCCACTATAAACCGCGGGATGGGGTGGCTAAAATTGCCCACTTATTTCTACAGGGGTATTGTGTTGTCTGACTCTTTCAAGGTGTGGTTGCAATACCTGTTGCCCAAGCAGGCGCTGACGGCTTTTGCTGGCTGGGTGGCGTCACGCCGGTGGGGTGATCTCACCACGCAATTGATCACCTGGTTCATTGGCAAATACAAGGTCAACATGGCCGAGGCGGCCAACCCGAACCCCGCCAGCTACGCCAGCTTCAACGAATTCTTCACCCGCCCGCTCAAGCCCGGCGCGCGTCCGCTCGCAAAAGCCGAATGGGTGTGCCCAGTGGACGGTGCCATCAGCCAACTCGGTGCGATTGAGCGTGATCAGATCTTTCAGGCCAAGGGCCACCACTATTCGACCACTGCGCTGGTGGGTGGCGATGCGCAATTGGCGGCGCAGTTTCAAGACGGTCAATTTGCCTGCATCTACCTCAGCCCGCGCGACTACCACCGCATCCACATGCCGTGTGCTGGGCGCCTCAAGCGGATGATTTATGTGCCGGGTGATTTGTTCTCGGTCAATCCCGTGACAGCGCGCGGCGTGCCAGGGCTGTTTGCGCGCAATGAGCGGGTGGTGTGCGAGTTTGAATCGCCGAATGGCCCGTTCGTGCAGGTGCTGGTGGGTGCGACCATCGTGGGCAGCATGGCCACCGCGTGGCACGGCGTGGTCAACCCGCCGCGCTTAGCCACGCTGCGCGAGTGGCGTTATGGCGAGGGCGAGGTCGTGCTGCAACAAGGCGATGAGATGGGCCGCTTCCTGCTAGGTTCCACGGTGGTGCTGCTGTTCCCCAAAAGCGGTTTGAAGTTCAACGCCCACTGGGCCGCTGGCGGCGCGGTGCAGCTAGGCGAGGCGATGGCGACGCTTTAGCGGGAGCTGGGCAAGAACAACGCCTGCAGATCGTTCAAAAAATCATATCCGCGCGCGCTGGCCCGCACGCGAGAGAAATCTCGCGCCAGCAAGCCTTTGCGCTCGCCTTCTTCCAGGCCTTTTTGGATGGCGGTGATGGCCAAGCCGGTGCGCTCATAAAACTGGTTCAGCGCGAAGCCGTCTTTCAAACGCAGCGCGTTGAGCATGAATTCAAACGGCAAATCGGCGCGGCTGACTTCAACATCCTGCGCAACGCAGTGGCCCGCCAAGGCCCGTTCCATGTACAAACGCGGCTCCCGGAACCGCACCTGGCGTTGAATGCGGTGCGCGAAGCTGAGCTTGCTGTGGGCACCGGCTCCAATGCCCAAATAGTCGCCAAATTGCCAGTAGTTCAGGTTGTGAAAGCACTTGTGGCCGTCGCGTGCGTAAGCGGAGACTTCATAACGGTACAGGCCTGCGGGGCCAAGCGTGTCGGTGATCAAGTCCAGCATGTCGTAGGCCACATCGTCTTCAGCAATGACGGGCGGGTACTTGGCGAAGTAGGTGTTGGGTTCGATGGTGAGGTGGTAGATCGAAATGTGCGGCGGCTGCAAATCCAGCGCGGTCTTCACGTCTTGCGCCAGCGACTCCAGCGTTTGGCCGGGCAGCGCGTACATGATGTCGAGGTTGAAGGTGTCAAACGCGGATGCCGCCTCTTCCACCGCTGCGATGGCCTGTGCGGCATCGTGCACGCGGCCCAGGGCTTTGAGGTGGTCATCATTGAAGCTTTGCACGCCGACGGACAGACGCGTCACACCCGCGCTGCGAAAGGCACGAAAGCGATCTCGCTCAAACGTGCCGGGGTTGGCTTCGAGCGTGATTTCACAGTCTGCCGACAACTTCAAGCGTGCGCGAACATCGCCCAGCAGGCGGTCGATGGCCTGGGGTGAGAACAGGCTGGGTGTACCGCCGCCGATGAAGACGCTGTGAATCGTGCGGCCCCAAATCAACGGCAGCGCGGCTTCCAGATCGGCCACCAAGGCATCGACATACTGCTGCTCCGGCACTGCACCACTGAGTTCATGCGAGTTGAAATCGCAATACGGGCACTTTTTGAGACACCACGGCAGGTGGATGTAGAGCGACAGCGGCGGCAGGGCTATGAGCTGCAAGGTGCCGGGGCGAAGGTAATGTTGAATGTCCGGCAGTACAACGGTTTGCGGTGACTGGGTGTGAATGGGGATCATGCGGCGCCCCAGCGCTCACGCATCAACGCCACCATCGCTTTGGCGGCGCGACCTCGGTGGCTGTTGGCGTTTTTGACGTCGGTCGGCAATTGCGCAAAGGTCTTGCCGAACTCGGGCAGCCACATCACCGGGTCGAACCCAAAGCCGTTGTCGCCAAGCCGCTCGCGAGTAATTTCACCGATAACGCGGCCCACGGCAATCAGCGGCTCGGGGTCGTGCGGGCTGCGCACAGCCACCAAGGTGCTGACCAGGGCGGCGCGGCGTGTGGTGATGTTTTTCATCTGCTCAAGCAGGGCCGTCACGTTGTTGTCGTCACCCTTCGGATACCCAAACTGAGTGGCGTAAAAGGCGGTGTCCACTCCGGGCAGACCACCAAAGGCATCGACGCACAAACCCGCGTCATCGGCCACGCTGGGCAGGCCGCTGTGCTGAGCGGCATGGCGCGCCTTGGCGAGCGCGTTTTCAACAAAGGTGCGGTGCGGCTCAGGCGCTTCGGGGATGCCCAGCTCGCCCTGCGCGATCAACTCAAACCCGAGCGGGCCAAACAGGGCGTGCAGCTCAGCGAGCTTGCCGGGGTTATTTGATGCGAGAACGATCTTCATGCCAAAGTCCCACGCGCTAGGCTGGCTATCACGATACGCGTGACTGCCCTTGCAACACGATCAACTCGCCAATGCCTTTTTCAGCCAGCGACAGCAAGGCGTTCATCTCGGCGCGAGAAAAAGCCGCACCTTCTGCCGTACCCTGCACTTCGACAAAATGGCCCGCGCCCGTCATCACCACGTTCATGTCGGTGTCGCAGGCGGAATCTTCTGAGTAGTCCAAATCAAGCATCGGAACGCCTTGCACAATGCCGACCGAGATCGCCGCGACCGATGCCGTGATGGGCGATGCGGCGATCTTGCCGTGCACGATCAAGTGCGCCACCGCATCCTTCGCGGCGACAAACGCGCCGGTGATGCTGGCCGTGCGGGTGCCACCATCAGCCTGAATCACATCGCAGTCCAGCGCAATCGTGCGCTCACCCAGCGCCTTCAAATCAAACACGGCACGCATCGACCTGCCGATCAAGCGCTGAATCTCCTGCGTGCGGCCACTTTGCTTGCCGCGCGCGGCCTCGCGGTCGCTGCGGGTATGGGTGGCGCGCGGCAGCATGCCGTACTCGGCCGTCACCCAGCCCTCGCCCGATCCACGTTTGTGCGGTGGTACTTTCTCTTCGACTGATGCGGTGCACAGCACTTTGGTGTTGCCAAACTCGATCAACACCGAACCTTCGGCGTGCATGGTGTAGCCGCGGGTGATGCGCACCTGGCGCAGTTGGTCGTTGGCGCGTGCGCCATGTCGCGTGGAGTCGTTCATCAACGTGCTTTGGCCTGACTGCGGCGAATCGCATCATTGATCTCGGCGATGGAGCGCTCGATCTCCGCCTCATTCATGTCGTCTTGATCCAACTCAGCACTCTGCAAATCGGCTTGAAGGGTAGAGGTGAACACGCCCTCTTCAATGTCGTCAGTCGAGATGCCAGCCCGCACGGTGGCTTCAAATTCATCCGGTGTCTCCCACTCCATCGCAATCACGGTGACGTTGTCGCTCTTGCTACCTGCTGTCTCGAGCGCTGCCTCCACCAGATCCGGTACCGCTTGTGACACGGGCTTTTTACCGAGGTGCAGAACGATTTCTTCATCGTCCAGACTGCCCCACAAGCCGTCCGAGCACAGCAGAATCTTGTCACCCTGTTGCAGCGACACCGGGCCCATCACCTCCAGAATCGGCTTGGTGGGCGAGCCCAGGCAGGTGAAGAGAATATTGCGATTGGCCTGGTGCGCGGTCAGTGGCCCGGTGCTGGAGCCAGGGCGGCGCTCCTGGTACGAGTGGTCGCGGGTGCGCGCAATCACCTCATTGCCGCGAACCATGTACAGCCTCGAATCGCCGCAGTGCACCCAATGCGCTACACCGTTCTGCACAAACGCCGCCACAATCGTGGTGCGTGGCGTGTCTTCCATGCCGCGTTCCAGGGCGTAGCGCAGGATGTCGCGGTGGGCGGCCATCACGGCATCGGTCAAAAAGTCGCTGACATCTTCAATGACGCTGTCAGACACATTCTTGTAGGTGGCGGACATTGATTGCAGTGCCAGGTGCGCGGCGACCTCGCCATCCGGGTGCCCACCCATGCCATCGGCCAACAAAAACAGCCCCGAGCCCCGGGTGTAGCTGTAACCCATGCGGTCTTCGTTCTTCTCGCGGCCTCCGCGACGGCTGACCTGAAAAACAGAAAACTTCATTTCGCCTTGTTGCCAAAGGCGCTGGCGCTTTTCGCGGTCTTCTTGGTGTCTGTCACGATGGTGTCGAACTGCAGGCGCACTTTCTCGCCGACCGACAGCTTGGTATAGCGGCGCTCGCCCTCGCGGCTCAGCTCTTTTTGCAGGGCAAAAACCGACTGCGGGCGTGACAGGGCGTCCAGCGCCATGCACCATTCGACCACTTCAATCAAATTGTCGGAGTACACGCCGCGCAGGCGCGCCAGTGCGGTGGCAATGCGGTCTTTTTCAACGCGCTGCGGTGCCTCGTTGGGCGGGTAGCCCTGCATGCAGGCGTAGATGCATGCGCCGATGGCGTAAATGTCAGTCCACGGGCCCATGGTGGCATCACGGCGATACATCTCGGGGGCGGCGAATCCAGGCGTGTACATCGGGCGAACAAAATTACCCTCTTTGCTCAGCACCTCGCGCGCGGCACCGAAGTCAATCAACACGGATTTGTTGTCGTCGGTGATGAAGATGTTGGCGGGTTTGATGTCCAGGTGCAGCATTTTGTGTTGGTGCACGATGCGCAGGCCGCGCAGAATCTCGTCAAACAAGGAGCGGATGGTGGACTCGCGGAACACCTTTTGCTGTTTGAGGTCGCGCGCGGTGATGATGAAGTCCTGCAAGGCGCCGCCCTCCAGGTAGTTCATCACCATGTAGACTGTTTCGTTCTCGCGAAAGAAGTTCATCACGCTCACCACCGAGGGGTGGGAGATTTGCGCCAGCGAGCGGCCCTCTTCAAAAAAGCTTTTCAGGCCCAGCCGATAAAGCGACAGCTTTTCGGGTTGCACCACCGGGCTCAATTCGCCCGGCGAGCGTGAGGCCAGTGACGACGGTAAATACTCCTTCACCGCGACCTGCTGGCCTTCGGGGTCTACTGCCAGATAGACCACGCCAAAACCACCTGCGGCCACCTTGCGCACAATGCGGTAGCCGCCAATCATGGTGTCGGGCGGAAGTGGTGCGGGTTTGACCTTTGACATGGGTGGGGTTGCCGGGCTACAGACTCAATGAAGCGCTGGGCTCGCTGTCAGCTCAAAGCCGAGGCTGGATCTTGTTTCCGGGTTATTCTCAAGGTCTTGATCATTGTTTTGGGAGGTAATCCATGCCAGTTTACAGCATGACTGGCTATGCCAGTGCGCAGCACAGCACGGCCAGCACAGCGGCAGAGGCTGACACCAAAAGCGTTGTTGCGGGTCAACTAGGGCTGGAAATCCGTTCGGTCAACAGCCGCTTTTTGGACCTTTCGTTTCGCCTGCCCGAAGACCTGCGCCAGTTCGAGCCAGCCTTGCGCGACTTGATGATCAGCAAGCTCAAACGCGGCAAGGTCGAGGTGCGCGCCTTCATAGAATCGGCGGCAGCCAACTCGATTTCAGACCCCACCCCGAAGCTGTTGCAGCGCCTCAACGCGGTGCAGGACAACGTCAAGGCCTGGCTGCCCAGCGCAGCGGCGCTCACGGTGGCGGATGTGATCCGGCTGGCATCGTCCGAGCAAAGCTCAAAACAGGATTGGAGTGCGGCCATCATGCCACTGGCAAGCAAGACACTCAAAGACCTGCTGAGCGCGCGCCAGCGCGAAGGTGCGCGCCTGGCCACCATGCTGCTTGCGCATGTTGCGCAACTGCGTGTGCTGGCGGGGCAGGCGGTGCCCCTGGTGCCCCAATTGGTGTTGGCGCAGCGCCAGCGTTTCATGGAGCGCTGGAACGAGGCGATGAGCCTGGGAAAAACCACAGGGAACAGTGCGCTTGAAAGTGCTGTCGCCCCGGAGGTCGCCCGCGACCGGGCGCTGACCGAAGCCACTGCCTTTGCCATCCGCATCGACGTGGCCGAAGAAATCACCCGCCTGAACTCGCACCTGGATGAGATTGAGCGCCTGCTCAAGGCCAGCGGCGACAAAGCCGGTGGCGACAGATCAGGTGCGGAAATCGGCAAGCGCCTGGACTTCTTGATTCAGGAGCTGCACCGAGAGGCCAACACCATGGGCTCCAAATCGGCTGCGCTGGAGTTGACGCACATCTCGGTGGACATGAAAGTGCTCATCGAGCAAATGCGCGAACAGGTGCAAAACTTAGAATAGCGTCAGATCATTCATAGGCCACACCGTCAACTTTTATGGACTTTCCTGGAAATCTATTTGTCGTGGCCGCCCCCAGCGGCGCGGGTAAGTCAAGCCTGGTCAAGGCATTGATGGAGCTTGACTCGCGCGTTCAGCCTTCGGTCTCGCACACCACGCGGGCACCTCGCGGCCAGGAGAGGAATGGGCGTGAGTACTACTTTGTGAGCCCTGCGGAATTTGATGCCATGATCAAGGCAGATGCGTTTGTGGAGTGGGCGCACGTTCACGGCCAGCGTTACGGCACTTCACGCCAAGCGATCGAAGAGAGAATTGCCCAAGGCGGAGATGTGATTCTGGAGATCGACTTCCAAGGCGCGCTACAGATCAAGAAGATATTCAGCAATGCCATTTCCATCTTCATCTTGCCCCCCAGTTGGGAAGAGCTGCGCGCCCGGCTGGATCGCCGGGCGGAAGACGCACCAGACACCATCGAAAAGCGGCTGGTCAACGCCGCCACCGAGGTCGCCCAGGTGGATAAATTCGACTTCGTTATAATCAACGAGTTGTTTGACCGAGCGCTTTTTGACTTGAAAGCAATCGTTCACTCGCAACGGCTCAAGATTTCGGCGCAACGCCGGGCCCGAGCCACTGTGTTCAAGGCGCTGAATATCCTTTGAACACCGTGATGTAAAAGTATTGCAACAGTTTGCAAAGCAAACCACTCATTCTGGAGATTTCATGGCTCGAATTACCGTCGAAGACTGCCTGGCGCAGATCCCCAACCGCTTTCAACTGGTGCTTGCTGCCACCTACCGCGCGCGTATGCTCAGCCAGGGTCATACCCCTAAAATTGAGAGCAAGAACAAACCGGGGGTCACCGCATTGCGCGAAATCGCTGCTGGCAAGATTGGCATTGAAATGCTGAAAAAAGTGCCGCTCTGACGCTTTTACGGCGACTCCGACGAAGCACCGCTTGCGGTGCTTTTTTCATGGGCGTGTGCGAGGCCAATGCGCGGGAAACACGCTCAAAATCCGGCAACACGCTATATTCAGGCGTATGGGCACCGCGCTGAAGTCACCAGAAAAGCCGCCACGGGCAGCCGCCGCCGTTGCCCGCGCGACCGTGCCCAGCGCGGCCGCAGTGAACGCGGCGGCGGCCAGTTTTGCCGGGTTGACAGCGAAGCTCGATTACTTGAGCGTCGCCGATTTCGAGCAGGTTCGCCTGGCTTACCGATTTGCGGACGAAGCGCACTTGGGCCAGATTCGCAACAGTGGCGAGCCCTACATCACGCACCCTATCGCCGTGGCCGCCCAGTGTGCCGACTGGAAGCTCGACGCTCAAGCGCTGATGGCGGCTTTGCTGCATGACGCGATTGAAGACTGCAACGTGACCAAGCCCGAATTGGTGGAGCGCTTTGGCTCGCCCGTGGCCGAGCTGGTGGATGGGTTGACCAAGCTCGACAAACTTCAGTTCAACACGCGCGAGGAAAACCAGGCCGAGTCGTTTCGCAAAATGCTGCTGGCGATGGCGCGCGATGTTCGCGTGATCTTGATTAAGCTGGCGGATCGCTCGCACAACATGCGCACGCTGTCTGACGCGCCACGCGACAAATGGCAGCGCATTTCATCCGAAACGCTGGAGATTTACGCACCGATTGCGCACCGCCTGGGTTTAAACCAGACCTACCGGGAGTTGCAGGACTTGGCCTTTCGCCACATGCGGCCCTGGCGCTATGAAATCCTGGCCAAGGCGGTGGCCAAGGCGCGCAGCAGGCGGCGTGATTTGATTCAAAAAGTGCAGCGCGAGGTGGAGGCCAGCTTTGCCAGTGCGGGTATGACCGTCAAAATATCCGGGCGCGAGAAGTCGCTTTATTCGATCTACCGCAAGATGAGCCAAAAGCATCTGACGTTTGCGCAGGTGACCGACATTTATGGTTTTCGCGTCAAAGTTCCTACGGTCATCGACTGCTACACCGGTTTGGGCACTCTGCACCAGCTCTACAAGCCGGTGCCGGGGAAGTTCAAGGATCACATTGCGATTGCGAAGCTCAATGGCTACCAGTCGCTGCACACCACGCTGGTGGGGCCGTCCGGGGTGAATGTGGAATTCCAATTGCGCACCCAGGCCATGCACATGGTGGCAGAGTCGGGTGTGGCGGCGCATTGGCTGTACAAGGCGAATGATTCCGACGGTGACAGTGCTGATCGGCTGGGCAGCCAGTGGTTGCAGTCGCTGTTGGACATTCAGGACGAAACCCGTGATGCCGCCGAGTTTTGGGATCACGTCAAGGTCGATCTGTTTCCCGATGCGGTTTACGTGTTCACGCCCAAAACGCAAATACTCGCCTTGCCGCGCGGTGCCACGGTGATTGATTTTGCTTATGCCATTCACAGCAATGTGGGCGACCGCACCACTGCCGCCAAAATCAATGGCGAGCCGGTGCCGCTGCGCACCGAGCTTAAAAACGGTGATGTGGTCGAGGTGGAAACCTCAGCCGCAGCCACGCCCAACCCGGCCTGGTTGAGCTTTGTGCGCACTGGGCGCGCGCGCTCCAAAATCCGCCATCACTTGAAGACGCTGGAGCATGCCGAGTCTGAAAACCTGGGCGAGCGCTTGCTGTCCCAGGCGCTGCGTGCCGAGGGCATTGAAAAATTCCCGAACGACGACCCAGCCTATGCGCCCGTTTGGGAAAAGCTGCTGCGCTTCACCGGCAACCGCACGCGTGAAGACTTGATGACCGATGTCGGCCTGGGCAAGCGAATCGCCACGATTGTGGCCAAGCGCCTGGTGAGCCTGCTGGCCGAGAAGGGCGAGCGGCCCAATGCCTTGCTGCTCACGCGTGAGCGCTTCACCGCACCGTCGTCCGCTTCGTTGGGCATGCTGACGCTGGATGGCGCGGAGAACGCGTCCGTCAAATTTGCGCTGTGCTGCCGCCCTATTCCAGGCGATGAGATTGTGGGCTACCTGGGGCGCGGCGAAGGGCTGGTGGTGCACATGGCCGCCTGCCCCACCGCCAAAAAACTGCTGAACAAAGATGCCGAGCGCTTCATCGAAGTCGAGTGGTCCGACGAGCCCAAGCGCACGTTTGAGACCGAAATCAACGTCACCGTGACCAACGGCAAAGGCGTGCTGGCGCGGGTCGCCGCCAAACTCGCGGGTGCTGAGGCCGACATCGCTCACATCGACATGGATCAGGACGGCGCGCAGGACGTGACAGACTTGCGCTTTTTAATTGGCGTGCGCGATGTGGCGCATTTGAGCGCCGCCCTGCGTACCTTGAAGCGCACGCCGTCTGTGCTGGCCGCGCGGCGCAGCAAAACGGCGGCTGAAACTTAAAGATCCGTCCCCGCGACGGGGGGCGGATACAGCACGCTGATCACCTCGATCTCCTCAACCCCTTGCGGTGTTTGCAGCTTCAGCACATCGCCCACGCGGCTCTTGAGCAGGGTGCGCGCAATCGGCGACACCCAACTGACTTGCGAGTGCGCGCTGTCGGCCTCATCAATCCCCAAGATCGTTACGCTGCGCTCATGTCCAGATGCATCGGCGTAGGTGGCGGTTGCGCCAAAAAAAATCTGATCGCCACCAAAATGCAGGCTGGGGTCGCTGATGACGGCCAACTCGAGCCGTTGAGTCAAAAAGCGGATGCGACGGTCAATCTCGCGCAGGCGCTTCTTGCCATACAGATAGTCGCCGTTCTCTGACCGATCACCATTGCTGGCGGCCCAATGCACCACCTCCACCACCTTGGGCCGCTCGTTGTCGATCAGCTCGAACAGCTCCGAGCGAATGCGGGCGTAACCCTGCGGCGTGATGTAGTTTTTGCTGCCTGCGGGCAAAGCGGGCAGCGCGGGCGCGTCATCGTCATCCGCCTCGGTCTCTTTCGTGAATGCCTTGCTCATGGCGTGATTTTGGCGCAGCTTTGAAGAACCCCATGAGTACACTCAAAATGCTATGAATATAATAGCTAGTTATGCACGTTATTCGAGAGCTAGAGTGCTAAAAGACTATGAATTTGGTGATTTTTAGGGTTTTGAAGTCACAAATTAACTCTCAGGTTCATTTTTAGTCTTTTTCTACGATGTCACAGATTTGTCATCTCAACGCCACGCCGCAGTCATCTGATCACTCTAACCTTGCCGGGCTATTGTGCATTTCAATGAAAGGTTTTCCCGATGAACGCAAGGACAAGCGCTGAGACACTGGCCCTCCACAGCCATGACAGCGAAGACTACAACACCAGCGGCAACCCGTCACTCAATGACATCATCGACGCTCGCTTGAGCCGCCGGGGTATTTTCAAAGCCAGTTTGGGCACAGCCGGTGCCGCTGTGCTGGGCAGCATGGCGCTGAGCGCCTGCGGCGGTAACAGCGACCCGGCACCGGTTGCGGTGGTAGAGCCCACGCCAGCCAACAAAACGCCGCTGGGCTTCAACGCGATTTCCAAGTCCATCGCAGATACGGTCACCATCGCCGCCGGCTACACCGCAACACCCATCTACGCGCTGGGCGACCCGCTGACGGCGAGCACCCCCGCCTTCAAAAACGACGGCACCGACGCCGACTATGACAACCGCTCGGGCGACCATCACGACGGCATGGAGTACTTTGGCCTGAACGCAGGCGGCACAGGTCGCGACGCAAACAGTAATGACCGAGGCCTGCTGGTGATGAACCACGAAGCCTTGACCGACCAGTTCCTGCACGCGGGCGGCACCACGCCCAACCCTCGCCCCGCGGGCGAGGCCGACAAGGAAATCCCCGCGCATGGTGTGTCGATTGTCGAAGTGCGCAAGAATGCCGCTGGCAAGTTTGAAACCCAGCAGGCATCCGCCTTCAACCGCCGCATCACCCCACTGACCCCGATGCAGCTCAATGGCGTGGCGCGTGGCAATGCACTGATGAAGACCAAGTTCTCTGTAGCGGGCACCGATTGCCGTGGCACCATCAACAACTGCGGCACCGGCTA
>JANNFW010000505.1:0-1931 GCA_031380235.1 Rhodoferax sp.
TGGTTGGTCATCATGATCGTGGCTCCTTTAGAAAGAGGCAGTAGGTGTGGATACGAAATCGGCGGTATCGGTCGATTCGAAGTTAAAGCTGATGTCGCCCCAGGTGTCAATCGCGGCCTTGAGCGGCGAGCACCACTTGGCAGCATCTTTGAGAATCTGCGGCCCTTCGTTCCAGATATCGCGACCTTCGTTGCGGGCTAGCACCATCGCTTCGAGTGCGACACGGTTGGCGGTGGCACCGGCCTGAATGCCCATCGGATGGCCGATGGTGCCGCCGCCAAATTGCAGCACCACGTCGTCGCCCAGATAAGTCAGCAACTGGTGCATCTGGCCTGCGTGAATACCGCCTGACGCGACGGGCATCACTTTGTTCAGCGAGGCCCAGTCTTGTTCAAAGAACAGGCCCTTATCCAACTGCATCGGCGTATGGGTATCCAGCAAGGTATCGTAAAAGCCGCGGATCATCATCGGGTCGCCTTCCAGCTTGCCCACCACGGTACCCGCGTGAATGTGATCGACACCCGCCATGCGCATCCACTTGCAGATGACGCGGAAGTTCATGCCATGGTTTTTCTGCCGCGAGTAGGTGCTGTTGCCTGCGCGGTGCAGGTGCAGAATCATGTCGTTCTTGCGTGCCCACAGCGCCATGCTCTGGATGGCGGTGTAGCCGATTACCAGATCAATCATGATGATCACGCTGCCCAGGCTCTTGGCAAATTCGGCGCGCACATACATCTCTTCCATCGTGCCAGCGGTGACGTTAAGGTAGTGGCCTTTGACCTCGCCACTGGCAGCACTCGCCTTGTTGACGGCCTCCATGCAGTACAGAAATCGGTCACGCCAATGCATGAACGGTTGTGAGTTGATGTTTTCGTCGTCCTTCATGAAATCCAGGCCGCCTTTGAGGCCCTCGTAAACGACGCGACCATAGTTTCGGCCGGACAGCCCCAGCTTGGGCTTGGTGGTGGCACCCAAGAGCGGGCGGCCAAACTTGTCCAGGCGCTCGCGCTCAACGACCACGCCAGTGGCGGGGCCCTGGAAGGTCTTGAGGTAAGCCACCGGGATGCGCATGTCCTCCAGGCGAAGCGCTTTGACGGCCTTGAAGCCAAATACATTGCCGATGATCGATGCGGTGAGGTTGGCGATGGAGCCACCCTCGAAGAGGTCAATGTCATAGGCGATGTAGGCGAAGTACTGCGCCTCGGTCTTGGTGCCCGGGCCGGTGTTGGGCACGGCATCGACGCGGTAAGCCTTGGCGCGGTAGAGTTCGCAGGCCGTCAAGCGATCTGTCCACACCACCGTCCAGGTTGCTGTGGATGACTCACCAGCCACGGCCGCCGCGCATTCTTCCGAGTCCACACCCTCCTGCGGCGTGATGCGGAACATGGCAATGAGGTCGGTGTCCTTGGGCACGTAGTCTGGCTGCCAATAGCCCATCTGCTTGTACTTCAGAACGCCTGCACTGTAGCGTTTTTTGGTGTCAAGAATTTCGGATTTCGCGGTGGCAGCGTTGCTCATTGAAGGGCTCCTGAATTGAAGTTTTGGTCAAATTTTTAGCTTGCTCGTGTCAATGTAAAAGCGCGCTTCGATAAAGTAAATTCACATTTATTCAACTTTCAGTTAAGCTTTACCTTAATGAAAAATGCTACGTTTCGCCAGTTGCGCGTGTTCAGCGAAGTGGCCCGTCACTTGAGCTTTGCCAAAGCTGCCGACGTTCTGCACGTCACCCCGCCAGCTGTCACCATGCAGATTCGCGAGCTTGAGACGCAACTGGCGATGCCGCTGTTTGAACGCAACGGGCGGCAAGTGGCATTGACCACGGTGGGCGAGTACATGCTGGTCTACGCGCGCAAGATGCTGGCTACGCTCAAAGATGCAGAAGATGCGGCCGCGCGTTTTCAGAAGCTGGAGATCGGCACGCTCACCATCGG
>JANNFW010000507.1:0-16017 GCA_031380235.1 Rhodoferax sp.
GATATCTCGCGCGCTACGGCAATGCCGCGCAGGTCGCCTTTGACCAGCGTCACCTGGGCGCTGTTCATCGCCACGTCGGTTCCCGTGCCCATGGCCACGCCAACATCGGCCTTGGCCAAAGCCGGGGCATCGTTGATGCCGTCCCCGGCCATAGCGACGATACGGCCCTCGCGTTGCAGCTTGCTGACCATTTCCAACTTATCGGCGGGTTTGACTTCGCCATGCACCTCGTTGATGCCCAGTGTGGCCGCGACCGCTTTTGCCGTTGTTAGCCCGTCCCCAGTAGCCATAATCACGCGCAAGCCGGAGGCCTTCAGCGTGGCCAGTGCCTCTGCCGTGCTGCCTTTGATCGGGTCAGACACCGCCAGCAGCCCTGCGCTCTGGCCATTCACTGCGAGGAACATGACGCTGGCCCCCGTGGCCCGTAAAGCTTCAGCCTGTGCCTTGAGGGCATCGACAGAGATGTTGAGCTGGGTCATCAACGCGGTATTCCCCAATGCCAACTGCTTGCCGCCCACCGTGCCGCGAACGCCAATGCCGGTGCCTGACTCAAAGCCTTCTGCCATGTCCAGCGCAAGGCCTCGCCCACGCGCTGCCGCCACGATGGCGTTGGCCAGCGGATGCTCGCTGCCCTGATCCAGGCTGGCTGCAAGGCGCAGCACGTCGTCTTCCGTAAATCCTGCGGATGAAACTGCCCGGTCAAACTTCGGCCTGCCCTCGGTCAACGTGCCGGTCTTGTCCACGATCAGCGTGTCTACCTTGCGAAAATTTTCAATCGCTGCCGCATCGCGAAAAAGAACCCCCTGCGTCGCCGCCTTGCCCGTCGCGACCATGATCGACATCGGCGTTGCAAGACCCAACGCGCAAGGACAGGCGATGATGAGCACCGCCACTGCATTGATCAGGCCGTAGACCCAACTCGGCTCTGGCCCCACCAGCCCCCACACCACAAGAGTCAACAGCGCGATGCCCACGACGACGACCACAAAGTAGCCCGCCACCTGGTCGGCCATGCGCTGCATCGGTGCCCGGGAGCGCTGAGCTTGAACGACCATCTGCACGATGCTGGCCAGCACGGTTTGCGCTCCGATTTTTTCAGAGCGCATCACAAGTGCGCCACTGGTGTTCATGGTCGCGCCGATCAGCTTGTCGCCGACGCGCTTGGTGACGGGCATGGGTTCTCCAGTCAGCATCGATTCATCCACCGCGCTGCTGCCCTCAATCACCACGCCGTCCACTGGTACCTTCTCGCCAGGGCGGATGCGCAGACTATCGCCTATATGGACGTGCGTGAGGGGTACGTCTTCTTCCGCCCCATCCGTATTGATGCGCCGCGCCGTCTTGGGTGCCAGACCCAGCAGCGACTTGATGGCAGCGGAGGTTTGTGATCGGGCCTTGAGTTCCAGAATTTGGCCAAGCAAAGTCAGTGAGATGATCACCGCCGCCGCCTCGAAGTACACCGCCACGCGGCCCATGGACACGAACGAGCTGGGAAACACACCGGGCGCTACAGTGGCAATCACGCTGTAGATAAACGCGGCACCTGTTCCCAGGCCAATCAACGTCCACATGTTGGGGCTGCGGTTGACTATGGATTGAGCGCCGCGTTCGAAAAACGGCCAGCCTGCCCACAGCACGATAGGCAAGGTCAGCACCAGTTCAATCCAACTCTGCGTCGCCATGTCGAACCATTGCAGGCGGTGCCCGGCCATCGCAAGGAATGTGACGATGATGGTCAGCGGCAAAGTCCAGACAAAGCTCCGTCTGAAGTCCGTCAGTTCGGGGCTCTCACCCTCGTCTAATGTGGGCATCACAGGTTCCAGGGTCATGCCGCACTTAGGGCATATTCCAGGATGGTCTTGACGCACCTCGGGGTGCATCGGGCAGGTGTAGAGAGTACCAGCAGCTATGGGCTCGAACGTCGCTGGTGCGGACATCGTTTCATGAGCGGTGTGGTCTGCCGCCATCACGCCTGCACCTTGAAGTTGATCATCATGCCCCCGTCTTCGTGTTCGAGGTTATGGCAATGAAAAAGATAGGTTTGAGCGCCCGGAAAATCGTGGGTGAAGTCAATCGCGATGCGCACCGTTTCGCCGGGCCACACCAACACGGTGTCTTTCCAGCCGAGATCACTCACGGTGCGGCCCTTGCCAAAACGCGACAACGCCGCCAGCGCAGGTGGGCTGTTCAGCCTTTCGATCACTTGGAAAGAAAACCCGTGCAGGTGCATCGGATGCGGCATCCCAACTGCCGGATTGCTGATACGCCAGACCTCAACCGCGCCGCGCTTGACCTCAAATGCAACTTCCTCCATGCGGAAGCTGAGCCCATTGATCAGGAAACGCATGTGCCTCATTGACAGCTCGATCTTTCGCTCCAGCGCACCGTCGATGCCAATGGGCTTGATTGTCGAAAGCGTCTCGGGCAGGTTGGCAACAACGCGCTCTGCGGCCACGACGCTGAGCTTCAACACATTGAACGCGTGGCCCAGCGGGAGTTTTGACGAGCCCATTCCACCCATACCCATACCCATACCCATACCCATACCCATGCCACCCATGCCCCCCGTCCCTTCGTTCTCCATCGGATCAAACGCCAGGCTCTTCAAGAAAATTTTGTCACCTGGCTGCCCTTGTCCGGCATCAAACAGCACGTCCAGTCGTTCCCCTGGTGCCAAAAAGCTTTCGGTGACCGTTTCTGGCCGCTCGATGAGGCCGCCGTCAGTTCCGATCACCGTGAAATTCAGCGCCATGCCGCCCTTCACAAAAGCCAGGCGGTAGATGCGCGCATTGGAGCCGTTGAGCATTCGCAGTCGATAGGTGCGCGGCGTGACGGTCTGAACAGCGTTGGGCGTCAGGTTCGCCAGTACGATGTCACCCAGCCAGCCCATCATGGCCTCGTGCGCGTCAGGCTGGTAGCGAAGGCGGCCTTGCGCGTCAAACCGTTTGTCCTGGATCACCAGCGGCAAGTCGGTTACCCCCAGTTTCAGATCAAGCGCCTTGGCCAGTTTTCGCTGATCCTCGTCTTCGACCAGGAAGAAACTGGCCAGACCGTTGTACGCCTGCTTTGCGGTCAACATGTGCGCATGCGTGTGGTACCAGTAGGTGCCGCCGCGGTTGCGCACAGTGAAGTCGTAGTCATAACGCCCACCAGGTGCCGCTGTATTGACCGGATGACCATCCATGTTGGCAGGCACGTGCAGGCCGTGCCAGTGGATGATGGTGGGCTCCTGCATTGCGTTATCAAAGCTCGCAGTGAAGCGGGCGCCACTCTCGATGCGCAGGATCGGGTTCTGAAAGGCCTTACCAGCGTGCTCGGTCTGGTACAGCAAGAAGGGTGATTCCTTGCCAGGCAACAGGGGGAAGCTGGCTGCCGTGGCGCGTATCTTCAGTGGCCCAATAACATCAAGCACGCCAAACGGCCCGCTGGCAACCGGAATGAAGAGCTTCTGCTGAAAATTCTCAGCTGCAACGGGATCCAGCGGGTAAGGACTGAACGGCTTGTTGGTCATGGCGGCAACACGACGTGAGCCGTAGTACATCCACGCTGTACCGCCGACACCCACTGCGACCGCGACACCGGCGAGTTGGAAAACCTGTCTTCTTTTCAGCACAATATCTTTCCTATTGAGGGGGCTTGGTGTGGGCGAACGGCGAGGCCTGGCGCACACACGGCGCTTTGCTCCATCACTTTCCACTTCGCTTGACGATCCAGGCCACAAGCGCGACAACCGCAACGAGAACCAGGACGGGCATCCACATCCCGCCGTATCCTCCCATCCAACCGCTGCCCCACATGTCGCCATTCATCATGCTGCTTCTCCTGATTTCACAACAGCGCTGCGAACACGTTCGAGCCGCTGGCGAACTTCGTTGGCAACTGCGGCGCCTTCCGGATTGTTAGTGAACGTCAACACGGCTACCGGGTCCATGAAGCTAACCACTATCGCCTTATCCGGGCTTTCGCGCACAACCACATTGCAGGGCAACAAAAGGCCGACATCCGGCTCGGCCGTCAGTGCGCGATGCGCCAGAGGAGGGTTGCAGGCTCCCAGAATTCGGTAGGGCAGACCGTCGATACCGAGCTTGGTCTTCATCGTCGCCTGAACATCAATGTCGGTGAGCACGCCGAAACGTTCGGCTTCAAGCGCCTCGGTTACCAGAGTGACTGTCTGCGCGAAGTCCATGGCGGGCAAAACATCACCAAATCCATAGCTAAGCGCCGGGGGCATTTGAAAACGGACCATGAGATCCTCCGCAACTTGGTGAAAGGCGGGGCTCTACTGACCCCGGAAGTGACTGTAGTGGCGCCTACGGTCATCCGGTTTGATCCATATCAAGCGAACTGAAACTGATCAGGTTTCGGGGCGCAGTACTTCAAGCAGCGCCAACTGTTCGCGCATGCGCCCAATCCAAAACCCCATCACGGCTGCAACTAACGTAGTCAGCCCAATCAGAGTTGCCGCATAAGGGCAGGGCAGTAGATCGTTCATTTCGGCACCACCTTTTCGGCCCCAGTGACCACAAACGCACCTTGCTGCTGCTCGGCGGTGAACAGGATTTTGTCGCCCGGGGTCAGCAGGACAAGTTTGTCCAGAAGCGCGGCATCTTTAACCTGAAACACCATGGTCATACCGGGCATATCGAGGTTCTTGATGGGACCATGTTTGAGTGTTACCTTCTTGGCATCTTTGTCGATTTTCCGCACTTCGGCTTCGGCAGCATCTTTCATGGGGGCTTGCGCAAAAGCGGCCATTGAGGTGATGGCGATGAGCAGCGCTGAGAGAGTTTTTTTCATGAGGTTTCCTTGGGTTGATAAAAGTGATAAAGACTAGATTGAGACGACCGTGATTTTTCCAACCATGCCAGCCTGGTAATGCCCCGCGATCAAGCAGGCAAAGTCAAAGTCACCTGGTTTGTTGAACTTCCAGATGATCTGCCCTGTTTTCCCTGGGGCGACATGCATCATGTACGGCTCGCCGTGCTCCATGGTCGGGAACTTCACCATCAGTGCGGCGTGTTCCTCCAGCTCTTTTTTTGACCCGAGCACAAATTCATGCAGGATTTTTCCGTGATTTCTGGCGATGAACTTGATCGTCTCACCCTGCTTGACGTCGATGCGGTCAGGGGTAAAACGCATCGTGTCAGACATCGACACGGCGATGCTGCGGTTGACGGATTTGGCATCGCCCGCAATACCCCAGAATTTCTGTTCCTTTTTGACGGGGCCGTGGGGTTTGTCGTGGCCCGGGCCGGCAAAAGCAGCAGTGCTGGCGATGGGGATTACAACGGCTGCGAGCATGATATTGCGACGTGTTGGCACGGTTGGCCTTTCAGTGAGGTTGAATTGAATTGAACTGAGCGTGGGGTGAAAAAGCTCAATGCTTCATGTTGCCCATAGGCTTGCGCACTTTGAGATCCACGGGCTTGGATATCACTGCGCCGGTGTCAGGGTTATTGAGCCCTGTAACCAGCCCGTTGTTGGCCGCGATTTCTGACGAAAACCGGGCAGGCTCGGGCAGCGCACCAGTCCACTCAAACGCCTGCGTACCCGGCGGCTGCTTGTACCAACCCGCGTCTTTGTAGTCGCCAGGCTTCTGGTCTTTTCGCACTTTGATGGTGGTGAACATGCCGCCCATTTCCACGGCGCCGTAGGGGCCGGTGCCGGTCATCATGGGCAGTGTTTGCTCCGGCAGTGGCATCTCCATCTCGCCCATGTCAGCCATTCCTCGCTCACCCATCACCATGTAGTCGGGCACCAGTTTTTGGATCTTTTTGACCAAGCCGCGGTGGTCGACTCCAATCATGTTGGGTACGGTGTGACCCATCGGGTTCATGGTGTGATGGCTCTTATGGCAGTGAAAGGCCCAGTCACCTTCCTCGTCTGCCAAAAACTCCAGTTGGCGCATTTGGCCCACGGCGATGTCGGTGGTCACCTCATACCAGCGGGTGCTCTTGGGTGTGGGGCCACCGTCGGTTCCAGTCACTAAAAACTCATGACCGTGCATATGGATAGGGTGGTTGGTCATGGTGAGGTTGCCAATGCGGATGCGCACCTTATCGTTCAAGCACACGTTGAGCGAATCAATACCCGGAAAGGCGCGGCTGTTCCACGTCCACAGGTTTTGGTCGAGCATGGTGTTGGGCTTGGGCGTGGTGCTGCCAGGGTCGATGTCATACGCATTGAGCAGGAAACAGAAGTCGCGCTGCACATCGTCGATCAACGGATGTTTCTGTTTGGGATGCGTCACCCAAAAACCCATCATGCCCATGGCCATTTGCGTCATCTCATCCGCATGCGGGTGGTACATGAAAGTGCCGGGGCGCCGCGCAATGAACTCATACACAAAGGTTTTACCCACGGGGATTTGCTTTTGGTTCAAACCGCCCACGCCATCCATGCCGTTGGGCAGGCGCTGGCCATGCCAATGCATCGTGGTGTGCTCCGGCAGCTTGTTGGTGACAAAAAAGCGCACGCGGTCGCCTTCGACCACTTCAATGGTGGGGCCGGGGCTTTGGCCGTTGTAGCCCCACAGCGTCGCCTTCATGCCAGGCGCAATTTCCCGGATGACGGGCTCGGCCACCAGATGGAATTCCTTTACGCCGTTGTTCATGCGCCAGGGCAGCGTCCAGCCGTTCAGGGTAACGACTGGGTTGTAAGGCCTGCCGGTTTGCGGAATCAAGGGCGGGGCGGTGTCAGGCTTCATCATGATCACTGGCTCGGGCAATGCGGCCATCGCCACTTTGCTAACACTGGCGATGCTGATGGCAGTCACTGCCGCACCACCAAAAAAGTTTCTTCTATCCATGGTTAACTTTCCAATTAGTGGGCGGCAGCAGCTTCGCCGCCTGTGCCACCAGAACTGTTCTTGAGGGAGGCCAGCCCACCAGCCGAGTTGCCAGTCAGCGTGGTTTGCAAATCGGCTTCGGCCAGCCAGAAGTCGCGTTGTGCTTCGATGGCGCTGTTGATGCTCATGACTTGAGAGCGGGTGTCGGCCAACAGGTCCCACACACTGGCGAGCATGCCGTTGTAGCGCAGCACCAGCTCGTCGTTGATGAACTTGCGCAGGGGCACCACTTCGTCTCGGTAATGGCGCGCCAGGTCATAGGCCGTGCGATAGCCGTGGTAGGCCTCGCGGGCTTCCGAGCGAGCCTTCACCGCAACCTCACGCACACGGGCTGTTGACTGCAGGTACATCGCCTTGGAGCGCGCATTTCTCGCACCACCCCAGTCAAAAATCGGCAGCGGCAGTTCCACCTCAAAGCCACGGCGGGTCTCCTGGCTTTGCGCTGCGTTGTCAAACGTAGTGCTATTGGTGAAACCCAGCGACAGGCCATCAAAATAGCCCATCACCGTCTTGAAACCCATCTGATCCGCAACGTAGCTTGACTCCGAAATTGCAGAACGAACGTCCAACCGAGCCCGTAGCGCTTGCGCCTCAACGTCGGTCATCTCCGTTGCGGTTTGTGGCAAATCAGGCAAGCGTTCTGCCAGCGTGAAGTTGATCTGCTGGCCCCACAGACCCATCAGGCGGATCAGCTTCTCGCGTGCACTGAAATTAGTTTGCTCGGCACGGGCAAGCTGTGCGGTCGCGTCGGCCAAAAAGACTTGCTCGCGCGCTTGTTGAAGTCGGCTCCAATTGCCTAAGCGGGCCATGCGCCGGGCGAGTTCTGCACTCGCATCTGCCGCGTCTTTCACATCACGCATATAAATAGCGGATTGCTGCGCCGCCACGGCGGTGATCCAGGCTTTGCGGGCTTCTGATGCGAGCTTCACCACATCTTGCGCCGCCATCAGCTTGGCCATTTCGTGCTGCTGGCCTTGCCATTTGGCCTTCCAGGGCAGCGTCAGCAGTCCAATCACGTCAAATCGCAGAATCCGCTCAATTTCCAGCGTGTCGCCTGCGGTGAACCGACCGATGGAGAAGTGCGGGTTGGGTGGGCGCCCCATTTGCACACGATCCGCATCGCTCACGCCCAGCGTGGCCAGGGAGGCTTGCAAACTGGGGTTGTTGAGCACGGCAATGCGCACTGCAGACTCAGCGGTGATGGGGCCTTTGAGCAGTTCGACAACCGTTGTCTGAACCGCAGATGGGTCTTGAGTCAGCGTGACAGATACACCGCCCGTTTTGCCTTGGACCAGTTGTTGGATGTCCGATGTGTCACCGTCTGGTGATAGCGTGGCGCAACCCGACAGCAATACGCCAAGGGTGGCTGCAATCATCAGTTTGAAAGTGGATCGCATGTCAGCACCTAGTGTTTATGAGGTGTGGGCGCTGCGGGCACTGCGGGCGCGGGTGACGAGGGTGCTTTAGTCGGTGCAACCTCTGATTTGATAGCAGGCTTGGCACCGGGTTTGTCCTTGAGCTGGTTTTCTTCCCATTTGAGAATGTCCGCGTGTCCGCGCTTGAACTGGCCGACCTCCGCGTTGGCCTTTTTCCAGTCCACCGACTTGGTTTCCACGCCCGTGGGGGACTCATTGAACACGGATTGGTAGACCACGGGGGGCACAGCGGTGCGGGGGTCGGTGACGGCTGGTTGCGCCAACACCTTGAACGGCGAAAACGTGGCGATGCCCCAAACGGTGATCACCCAATACGAAATTTTCTTCACAATGAACTCCTGATCGATGTACAAGCGGTAGCCGAACCTCGGCTAACACACGACTAAGCCCCGGTTATCCGTCCGCAGTTCGCCTCAAAAGGCAGTTTGCGGACGAGCTAAGGCTAGGACGATCAGGAAATGGGTGGTTTGACGCTATCAGCCAGCGTTGCACTGGCGAATGTGGCAGTTGAAAGTGATTTAAGACGGCTTGCATCGGGTGGCCCTGATGCAAGCACATCCATGTTCACCAACGCGACCGAATGGCATATCTGGCATGTCACGCAGGTTTTGCAGTGGCCGTCATCGGAAGCGTTAGGCATTGCCGCTTCGGCGTGTGAACCCGAATGACCCGCGCAGTCTTCCATGCCACTTGAAACCTGCTTGACGACAATATTTGCATTCGCCGCAGCCAAGGCGTACGTTGACATTGAAATCGCCATCAAATCACCGGCCCAACTGCGCAGGGGCAGAAGGGCGATCATGAAGATGATGAAAAAGCGACGCATGACCATTGGAGCAGTTTACTCCTTGCGAAGTTCCACTGCTCAGTTGCACCCCCGGCAGAGTGCCAGATTCAGCTAAGCAATGGCTTGAAGCGCCGGCTTAGCTGCGGAGGGCCGCATCGCGCTGCTGGTAGTTACCGTGCCGAATTGAATTTCACCAGATAGCTGGCCGCCTTCCTCAATCACCACTTTGCCATAGCGGATTTTACCGGTGACTTTGCCCGTGGCATAGATCACCAGCCGTTGGCGCACGGTCAGGTTGCCATCAAACTCGCCATGAATCTCGGCAATGTCAATTTCGGCCGAGCCTTTGAAAGCACCCTGCTGCGAAATTTGCATTAAGCGTGAATCCATGGTGGCTTCGACCAAGCCCTCCACGACCAAGGTGTCGCAGTCGGTGATCTCAACGCCCTTGAGTTTGATATTGGGGCCAACCGTGAGCTTGCTGCCACCTTCTTTGGCGACAGACGGTGTGGTTCCCGTCATGCCCGAGCTACCTGTAAGGGCGCCCGGCTGGGTGCTGCCATACGCGGGTTGCGGCGCCGAGGACGGGTTGGCATTTGAGTTGCCGCTGCTGTAGGGCGACGAAGTGGTTGGGCGCGCAGTGGCGGATTCGCTTTCGCGCTTGCTGAAAAATGGGGTCTGTAGGGCCACGTCAACTCCTTAAATGAGAAGTGAACATAGTAGGCTTTGTTAGTCCTCACTTCACTCTGGAAGATGCAATATCTGTAACCGAATGACTGGCTCCGAAAAGCAGAGTGGACAGGCTTAGATTCAGTGCCCCAAAATCTTGCTCAAGAAATCTTTACTGCGCTCATTCTGCGGGTTGTTGAAGAAGTCGTGCGGGTTGTTTTGCTCAACGATCTGGCCCTGGTCCATGAAGATCACGCGGTCTGCTACGGCTTTGGCAAAACCCATTTCGTGCGTCACGCACAGCATGGTGATGCCCTGGCTGGCCATCTCGACCATCACGTCCAGCACCTCCTTGATCATCTCAGGGTCCAGCGCGGAAGTGGGCTCGTCAAACAGCATGATCTTGGGCGTCAGGCACAGTGCCCGCGCAATCGCGACGCGCTGCTGCTGGCCGCCCGACAGTTGCAGTGGGTACTTGCTGGCCTGCTCTGCAATGCGCACGCGCTTCAGCTGGGCCATGGCCTTTTCTTCGGCCTCCTTTTTGGGCATCTTGCCAACCCACATCGGCGACAGCGTCAAATTTTCCAGCACCGTCAAATGCGGGAACAGGTTGAACTGCTGGAACACCATGCCGACTTTTTTGCGGATGCCGTCAATGGCATTCACGTCGTCGGTGAGTTCCACCCCATCCACGAACAGATGGCCTTCCTGGTGCTCTTCCAGACGGTTGATGCAGCGGATCAAGGTTGATTTACCGGAGCCCGAAGGCCCGCAAATCACAATCCGCTCACCCTGCGCGACGTTCAGGTCAATATCGCGCAGTACATGAAAATTGTTGCCATACCACTTATTGAGTTTTTGAAATTTGATGATGGGTTCAGCCATGATTTTTTTCTGGAGAGTGATAGATTTAAGAGCTTTTCGACTGACGCCTGATCAACGCGCCTTGCCTTTGTTGACCTGTTTTTCAACCCACATGCTGTAGCGGGACATCGAGAAGCAGAAGGCAAAATAGATCAGGGCGATGAACAGGTAGCCTTCAATCTTGAAAGGCCGCCAGTTGGCATCCGAGTTCAATGCCAACGACAGCGCACCCGTCAACTCATACAGACTCACGATGGTGACTAAAGACGTGTCTTTGAACAGGCCAATAAAGTTGTTCATGATGCTGGGCACCACCATGGCGAGTGCCTGGGGCAGCACGATCTTGCGTTGCGTTTGCCAGTACGACAAACCCAGGGTGGCGGCTGCCTCAATCTGCCCTTTGGGAATGGCTTGCAAACCGCCGCGAATGACTTCGGCCATGTAGGCAGCGGCAAACAGCGTGATGCCCACCAGCACACGAATTAGCACGTCAATCGTCACGCCCTCCGGCATGAACAGGGGGAACATGAACGAGGCCATAAACAGCACCGAAATCAGCGGCACGCCGCGAATCAACTCGACATACAGCGTAGACACGGTGCGGATGGCAGGTAGCGTTGAGCGCCGCCCGAGTGCCACCACCATGGCAATCGGGAAAGCCATCACCATTGAGAGCGATGCCAACAGCAAAGTAAGTGGAAGCCCGCCCCAACGGTCTGTTTCCACTTTGGACAGGCCCAGCACATTGCCATACATCAGCATGAAGAAAAGGCTGAGCACCACCGCCCAGAGTACACCCAGCCAAGCATGCCAAAACGCCCGCATGCAACTGGCCACCAGCAGGCTCAGCAGCAAGATGGTCGCGATCAGTGGGCGCCACTGCTCCTCAAAAGGATAGCGGCCAAACAGGATAAAGCGGTACTTCTCAGCGACGACGCCCCAGCACGCACCCACGCCATCGACACGGCAGGCATCGTAGTTGGGAGCCCACGCGGCGCGGAAAATCGCCCAGCTCAAAAGCTGAGGAATCAAATACAGCAGCGCGCCGCCGATCAGCACGGTCAGCAGTCCGGTAATCGGGCCACCAAACAGGTTGATTTTGATCCACGCCAACAAGCCTTCAGTCTTGTTGGGTGCGGGTCGCGCTTCAATGGGTTGAAATGTGAGTGCAGTCATGGTGTGTACTTTTTAACCTGTGCAGCTTGTACAACGAAATTCATCGCTCTTTGATCGCCGAACGCGTGTTGTACCAGTTCATCAGAAACGACGTGGTGAGTGACGTGGTGAGGTATACCAGCATCACGATGGCAATGCATTCGACGGCGCGACCGGTCTGGTTCAGCGCCGTGTTAGCGATGGACACCACATCGGGATAGCCAATGGCCACGGCCAGGGACGAGTTTTTGGTCAGGTTCAAAAACTGGTTCGTCATGGGCGGGATGATCACGCGCAGGGCTTGCGGCAGCATCACCAGCTTCATAGTTTGACCCTGCGCCAGGCCCAACGCGGCAGCGGCTTCACCTTGCCCGCGTGCGACTGACTGAATGCCCGCGCGCACCACTTCGGCCACAAAAGCGGCGGTGTAGACCGTGAGACCAATCAAGACGGATAAAAACTCAGGCGTCAGCGAGCCGCCGTTTTCGATGGAGAAATCACCTTTAACGGGCGAGTTGAACTCTGACGGCGCACCGCCCACCAGCCAGCCCACGAAACCCAACGCCACCACGATGGCAACTGGCACCCAAAACATGCTGCGCAGCTTTCCCGTCGCCTCGAACTGCTTGAACGCCCAGCGGCGGTAGATGAAGGCCACGGCGATACCTGCCAACATACCGAAAAAGGCCCACAAATGTCCCGTCGCCCACACGGGTACTGGAAAACTCAAACCACCCTTGCTCAAGAAAAGTGGCCCCAGTGTCCAGGCATCTTGCGCAGCAGGCAGTACTTCGGTAAACAGCAAATACCACATTAGCAACTGAAGCAATACGGGCACATTTCGGAAAAACTCGACGTAGGCGTAGCAGATGCCGCGCACCAAAGCGTTGCGTGAGAACCGCCCTACGCCCAGCAGCGTGCCTAAAATAGTCGTCAAGACAATGCCGATGATGGCAACGCGCAGCGTGTTGGTGAGCCCCACCAGAAAAGCCTGCCAATACGGTTGTGCCGAGTCAAATACATACAGGCTCTCGCCGATGTCAAAGCCCGCGGGGCTCAACAAAAAATCGAAGCCGCTTTGAATGCCGCGCACCCGCATGTTGTGCATAGTGTTCGCCGCCAGCCACCACCCAGCCAGCAGCACCAGACCGATGGCGATGACTTGATAAATGAGGCCTCTGAAGGCCTGACTGCGCCACGACCAGTTGGTTTTTTTAGGAGGAGCTTTTGGGGTCATGAGCAGGGTCTCAGAAGTAACAGGCACAAGCAGTTGCAACCGCAATCAAAACGAGCCGCTGAAGGCACAGTGTCTGTGTCTGCAGCGGCTCGTTTAACTGAGAAGCGGATTCCGCTCTGCTGATGAGGTTTGTATTGAATCAGTCGTGAATGGTCAGATCAGCGAACGGGCAGGGCGTACATCAGGCCGCCTTTGTTCCATAGGTTGTTGATGCCACGTGGTAGGTTCAGCGGCGTGTTCGGGCCGACGTTGCGCTCGAAGCTTTCGCCATAGTTGCCAACCGACTTGATCACGCGGGTCATCCAGTCTTTGTCCAGGCCCAGCAGCTTGCCGGTGTCTTCATTGCCACCGCCCAGCAGGCGCTGGACGACAGGGTCGGTACTGGAGGCCTTCATCTGATCGACGTTGGCTTGCGTCACGCCATACTCTTCCGCTTCCATCGTGCCGTAGATCACCCATTTGACGATGGCAAACCACTCGTCATCGCCCCGGCGAACCATCGGGCCAAGTGGCTCTTTGGAGATCAGATCAGGAAGAATCATGTGCTCTTTGGGATCTTTGGCTTCCTTGCTGCGCACCGACGACAGGCCCGACGCATCAGTGGTGTAGGCAATGCAACGGCCTGCAAAGTAGGCGCTGGTAGCCGCCTCGACTTTTTCAAACACGACAGGCTTGATCGCCAGATTGTTGGCTTTGGAGAAATCGGTCAGGTTCTTTTCTGTCGTGGTGCCCGATTGCACGCAGACGGTCTGGCCCTTCAACTGCTTGGCGCTCTTCATCTTGCTCTTGACCGGAACCATGAAGCCCTGGCCGTCATAGAAATTGGTGACGGTGGCATTCAAGCCCAGTGACGCATCACGGGTGAGCGAGAACGTGGTGTTGCGTGCCAGCACGTCCACTTCGCCGGACTGCAAGGCGGTGAAGCGTTGCTGTGCATTGAGTGGTACGTACTTGACCTTTTCGGCATCGCCCAAAACGGCGGCCGCCAGGGCTTTGCAAACGTCAACGTCCAGCCCTGACCATTTGCCGGAAGAATCTGCCACAGCAAAACCAGCCAGGCCTGTGTTGGCACCGCAAATCACTTGGCCGCGCGCCTTGATTGCATCCAGGGTTTTGCCCGCATGAGCGGGTGCCGCCAGAACGGCTCCCAAGACTGCAACCGCAGCCGCTGCGAGTTTGATGTGTTTGATGGTCATAAATTGAACTCCAGTTAAAAACCTAAATAAATCGAAAAAGTGACATCCAGTCGTGACAAAACTGCCTGCCCGTGAATCATAGACTCGCCCCATTTGCCGACGCAATCGGGTTTGCACGGGTGCACTATGCGAAAAACGCATAAACTGATAAGCGGTGACTGATGTTGCGCAACGTGGGCGCACGCAGCTTTTGTGCCATGACCCTTTTGGTGCAAACGACAGGATTGTCGAAAAGACTGGCTAAACAGACTAACGAATGGATGCACTCCAATTTGTTACGCTACAGGTCGCCGTCACAAATTCACAACCCCCACAACATCCACCAAGCCTTACTGTGAAACCCCACTTTAAATTCTGGCCCAAGCGCCTGCCCCACGCCATCACCGTGCCCGAGGTTTCGCTTTGGGACAACCTGGAGACCAATGCCAGACGCTACCCGCACAAAGCGGCGCTGGTGTTTTTTGGGCGGGTCGTCACTTACTTGGAACTGTTCCAGAATGCTGAGCGGCTGGCGGCGCGCTTGCATCACCTGGGAGTTCAAAAGGGCGATCGGGTGGTGTTGTCGATGCAAAACTGCCCGCAGTGGGTGATCGCCCACTTTGCGATTTTGCGGGCCAATGCGGTCGTGGTTCCAGTCAACCCGATGAACCGCGCCGAGGAGCTTAAGCACTACATCACCGACCCGCAGGCCAAGGTCGCCATCACCACGGCGGATCTGGCCCCCGAACTGGCCCGTGCCAGCGATGCACTAAGCGCACCAGACCGGCTGGCGCACATCATCGTCACGCACTTCACCGATGCCTTTGACGCGTTGGGCGAAGGTGACGACGCGCCCCCTGCAACCTGGACAGAATGGCTCACAACTCGTCACCCAACCCCAGCCTTGCAGAATGGCCAAGTCCACGCTTGGAGTGAGGCGCTTCTCACCGCCGCAGCCCCACCCCCTTTGACGGTTGGCCCCACCGACCTGGCCGTGTTGCCGTACACCAGCGGCACCACGGGTCTGCCCAAAGGCTGCATGCACACGCACGCGAGCATCATGCACAACGCTGTGGCCAGTGGGCTGTGGGGCAATGGCTCGGCTGAAAGCGTGGTGCTGGTGGTGGTGCCGATGTTTCACATCACCGGCATGGTCAGCGTGATGAATGCTGGCATTCGTTTGGGTGTGACGCTGGTCATCATGCCGCGCTGGGATCGCGAGCTGGCCGGGCGCATGATCTCGCGCTGGAAAGTCACCAGCTGGACCAATATCCCCACCATGGTGATTGATCTGCTGGGCAGCCCAAATTTCGCCAGCTTCGATTTGACCAGTTTGACGAGTATCGGCGGAGGGGGTGCCGCCATGCCGCAGGCGGTGGCCCAGCGTCTTCTCGAGCAATACGGTTTGCGTTACGTGGAAGGTTACGGCCTGACGGAAACCGCAGCCCCCTCGCACAGCAATCCTCCGGATGACCCCAAGCAGCAGTGCCTGGGCATCCCCTTCATGAGCACCGATGCGCGGGTGATCGACCCCGAGACCCTGAAAGAAGTGCCGCAGGGCGAGCAGGGCGAAATCATCATCAACGGCCCAGAAGTTTTTCAGGGCTACTGGAAGCAGCCAGCCGCCACGGCCAATGCCTTCATTGACTTTGAAGGCAAGCGTTTTTTCCGCTCTGGCGATTTGGGCCGTGTGGACGAAGATGGCTATTTCTTCATGACGGACCGACTCAAGCGCATGATCAACGCATCGGGCTTCAAAGTCTGGCCTGCGGAAGTCGAGGCACTGATGTTTCGCCATCCCGCGATTCAGGAGGCCTGCAACATCGCGACCAAGGATGCCTACCGAG
>JANNFW010000578.1:0-8301 GCA_031380235.1 Rhodoferax sp.
GGACAAGCAAGGCCGGGATCTGGTCAGCCGCTGGGCCCGCGAGGCGGGCATGACGGTGACCATCGACAAGATCGGCAACGGCTTCATGCGCCGCGCCGGGCGCAACAACAGCCTGCCGCCCATCGTCACCGGCAGCCATATCGACACCCAGCCCACCGGCGGCAAGTTCGACGGCAACTACGGCGTGCTGGCCGGCATCGAGGTGGTACGTACCCTGAACGACCACGGCATCGAGACCGAAGCGCCCATCGAGGTTGCCTTCTGGACCAACGAGGAAGGTTCGCGTTTTGTGCCGGTGATGATGGGCTCGGGCGTGTTTGCCAAGGCCTTCACGCTGGAGCACGCGTACGCCGCGACAGACACGGCCGGCAAGTCGGTCAAGGAGGAGCTGGAGCGCATCGGCTACATCGGCGAGCAGGAGCCGGGCGACCACCCGATTGGCTGCTATTTCGAGACCCACATCGAGCAAGGCCCGGTGCTGGAAGACAACGACAAGACCATTGGCGTGGTGCAAGGCGTGCTGGGCATCCGCTGGTTTGACTGCACCGTCAGCGGCATGGAAGCCCATGCGGGTCCCACGCCCATGGCGCTGCGCAAAGATGCGCTGCAGGTGGCCACGCATTTGATGCAAGAGGTGGTGGCCAGCGCGCTGCGCCACAAGCCGCACGGGCGCGGCACGGTGGGCATGGTGCAGGTCTTCCCCAACAGCCGCAACGTGATTCCGGGTCGCGTCAAGTTCTCGATGGATTTGCGCAACAGCACGGATGCGCTGGTCGATCAAATGGTTACCGAGGTGAAGGCCTACGCCGCCAAATTGAGCATCGAGACGGGGTTGAAGATTGAGATTGAAATGGTCTCAAGCTACTCAGCCATCGGCTTCCACGCAGACTGCATTGATGCGGTGGCGCGCGGTGCCAAGAAACTCGGCTACTCCAACATGCCGGTTGTATCCGGCGCGGGCCACGACGCGGTTTACATGGCCCGGCTGGCATCGAGCGGCATGATTTTCATCCCCTGCAAAGACGGCATCAGCCACAACGAGATTGAAGATGCCAAGCCCGAGCACATTACCGCAGGATGCAACGTGCTGTTGCACGCCATGCTGGAGCGGGCTGGCACGTAGGTTGCATGATTTTTTGAGTCCCTTCAAACACTAACTAGGAGAAAGCATGTCATTTCAGTCATTGAATCGTCGTCGCCTTGTCGCTGCTGCTGCCATTGCCGCAATCACCCTGCCCGGCTTGGCGTGGGCACAGGCCAAGCCCAAGGTGGCCGGTATCTACACTGTGCCTTTCGAGCAGCAGTGGGCTGGCCGTATCCACAAGGCCTTGAAGGCAGCCGAAGCGCGTGGCGATATCGAGTACAAAGCCAGCGAAAACGTCTCCAACGCCGATTACGAGCGCGTGATGCGCGAGTACGCCACAGCGGGCAACACCCTGATCGTGGGCGAAGCGTTTGCCGTGGAAGCGGCCGCGCGCAAGGTGGCGAAAGACTTCCCCAAAGTCTCGTTTTTGATGGGGTCATCGGCCAAGCCGCAAGCACCGAACTTCAGCGTGTTTGACAACTATATTCAGGAGCCCGCCTACCTCTCCGGCATGATCGCGGGTGGCATGACCAAGAGCAACAAGATCGGCATGGTAGGCGGCTTTCCCATCCCCGAGGTGAATCGCCTGATGCACGCCTTCATGGCGGGTGCCAAAGAGACCAACCCCAAGGTCGAATTCACCGTGAGCTTCATCAACAGCTGGTTTGACCCCCCCAAAGCCAAAGAAGCCGCCTTTGCGATGATCGACAAAGGCGCAGACGTCATGTACGCCGAGCGTTTTGGCGTGAGTGATGCTGCCAAAGAAAAAGGCAAACTGGCCATCGGCAACGTGATCAACACGCAAGACAAGTACCCCGATACCGTGGTCGCATCTGCCTTGTGGAACATGGAGCCCAGCATTGACCGCGCAGTGAAGCTGGTGAAAGACGGCAAGTTCACCGCTGAAGACTACGGCCCGTATTCCATGATGAAACACAAAGGCTCTGAGCTGTCGCCGTTGGGCACCTTTGCCGGCAAGGTGCCTGCGGATATCGTGGCCAAAGTCAAGGCTAAAGAAGAGGCGATTTTGAGCGGCAAGTACTCCGTGAAGGTTAACGACGCGCAGCCGAAGTCGACCGCTAAATGAGAACGGTATCGAGATGATGAGAGGGGTCTGTGCGGCGCATTTGACGGTGGCGGCGCTGACAGTAGTTGTGCTGTCCGCCTGCACCTCCAGCGACAACAAATCGGCGTTGCCACCGCCGCCAGTGGTGGCCAGCGTCGACGTGAACCGTTACCTGGGCACCTGGTACCAGCAGGCGCTGATCCCCAACCGCTTCCAGAGCATATGCGTAAGCAACACCCGCGCGACGTATGCGATAGACGGCAAAGACCTGAGTGTGTTGAACCAATGCACGGGAGCCGACGGCAAACCCGAGATCGCCAGAGGCGTTGCGAAAATCGTCGAAGGCAGTAACAACGCGAAATTGCGCGTCAGCTTTTTCCGGCCGTTTTATGGCGACTATTGGGTGCTGGCGCTGGACCCGGACTACCAATGGGTGCTGGTGGGTGACCCGACGCGCGAGTACGGCTGGGTGCTGTCACGCAACGCGCAACTGGGTGATGTGACTGTTGCGCAGATCCTAGACCGTGCCGCAGCTCTGGGGTACGACAAGACGCGCTTTGACCGCAGCTTGCATTCGCCTTGATCGTCGGCGTGACACATCCAAACCGATACTTTTCGCACAGAACGACATTCGTTTTTTACCTTGGTGCTGGAGACCGATTCGTCGGGACGTAAAATAACTATCGTTTTACAACTGTGCAGTTTCCTTTAATTTTCTTCGGTTCTCTATGCCATTGCCATTCAATCCTCAGCAAGAAATCGCCGAAAAACGGCTTTTGATGACGCAAGCCATTGCACAAAACAGAGCCCGGCTAGCGCTGGAGGGTATCTCGGCTGATACGGTAGAGGCTCCACCGTCCCGACCGCTTCGCGTGATGCTGGTTGAGGATTTGCTGGTGAACCAGTTGCTGTTCAAGAAAATTCTTGAAAAGGATGGTCATCAGGTGGTAATCGCGCACAACGGGCTGGAAGCCGTTGAGCTCTTCCCCACCGCGCATTGGGACATGATCTTGATGGATGTCATGATGCCCACGATGAGCGGCCTACAGGCCACCGTCCTCATCCGTTTCATCGAAGAAACTGAGATTTACCGGGTGCCGATTGTGGGCATCAGTGCCAATACATCAGCGCCAGATAGAGACGCCTGCAAAGCTGCGGGCATGGACGACTTTTTGCCCAAGCCCATCAACTTGCCCGATCTGCGCGCGATGATTGACAGGTATTGCACGATAGATATGGAACCCACCTTGCCTGCCGGGCTGCCCGAGACAGTATAAAAACAATAGCGGGCTATGCACATAGTACGAGAGCTAGGCACGTAAATTATTCATAAACAGTTACTTTTTCAGTATTTCAGGAAAAAATTAACTCACAGGTTAATTTCTGGCAAAATCCACGCCAGCGGCCGATATCAAATGATCGCCGTCAAACGGTCAATATCAAACCGTCAGTTCAAGCTCTGCAGCCAACGCGCTCTGCACCCGCACAAACTCCAGCTCCAGTACCTGCATCGCTTTACGGGCACCGCTCAAGTCCGATGCCCCGGCGGCTGAGTGAATGTTGGTGCACAGGCGGGCAAGCTCGGTGGCACCGACGTTGGCGCTGCTGGATTTCAGCGAGTGCGACATGCGCTCAATCTCAAGCCGCGAGCCTTGTTGTACGGCCTGCTTCATTTTGGCAATGATTTTTGGCGACTCCCTTAAGTAGAGCTTGAGCACTCGTTTGAGCAAGTCCGGGTCATCGGCGTTTTGGAGCTCTCGCAGTTGGGACAGCACCTGCTTGTCGATCACGTCGATATCGCACGCGATGCTGACGACGCCATCGTCCAGGCCCGAGGGTTGCGTTTGCCCCACGACTGGCATCCAGCGGTCCAGCATTTCCTGCATTTGCAAACGGCTTAAGGGTTTGGGTAGATGGTCGTCCATGCCGGCGTTCAGGCAGTCCTGCCGGTCTTGCGCCATGGCATTGGCGGTCAGCGCAATGATCGGGATGCGCTTGCGCTGGGAGACCTGCTCCAGCCTGCGGATTTCCATAGTGGCCTCAAAGCCATCGAGCTCGGGCATGTGGCAGTCCATCAAGATGACATCAAACGCGCTTTGCTTGAAATCGTCCAGCGCTTCGTTGCCGTTGTTGGCCACCACCACGTCGTAGCCCTGCATTTTTTGCAGCATTCCCAAGGCCACGGCTTGATTCACCAGGTTGTCTTCGACCAGCAGGATCTTGCCACGGCTGCCTGCCAGCGGTGCCGTGGCGATGTCCACCACAGACAGGGCGACATCAATCGCGTGCGGCTTCTCGCTGGACATCACGTTGACCAGGTTTTCATACAAGTCCGACTGGCGCACCGGCTTGACCAGGCAGGCGTTGATGCCGGCCGTGCGAGCAGCCTTGATGATGGAGTGGTTGCCCACCGGGGTTAGCATCACCAGGCGCACGCTGGCGATCGCTGCATTGGCCTTGACGGTGCGGGCCAGCTCCAGCGTGTCGGTGCCCGAGAAGCCCAGGTCAATCACCGCCAAATCAAACGGCTGTTTAGCGGCGGCTGCCGCTTTGAGCAACTCCATGCCGTGTTCAGGCGTTTCGGCCACGCGCACTTGCATGCCCCAGTTGCACACCTGCGAGTGCAAAATGCCACGCCCTACGGAGCTTGACTCCAGAATTAGCGTACGAAGGCCCGTGAGCGAGCCCGTCAGCAGAGCGTGGGACGCGTTCAGCGACGAGCGCTGCTGCCTGCCAAATTCGCAGCTGAAGACAAAGGTGGAGCCCACGCCAAGACTCGATGTGACCTGGAGAATGCCACCCATCATCTCCACCAGTTGGCGACTAATGGCCAAGCCCAAACCAGAGCCGCCATGCTTGCGCGTGGTGGAACCGTCGGCCTGGGAGAACTCGTCAAAAATACGCGACTGCGCCTCCAGGCTGATACCCTGCCCAGTGTCGGTGACTTCAAAGCGCACCGTGACTTTGGTGTCGGTTTGCTGAACTTGGGTGACACTGATCACCACCGCACCTTTTTGGGTGAACTTGATGGCGTTGCCGGCAAGATTGGTCAGAATTTGACCCAGGCGCAGCGGGTCCCCCACCACATAAGTATCGAGGTCTGACGGAATCCGGCAAGCCAATTCCAGGCCTTTGGCGTGCGCGCGCTCGGCCAGTAAATCCACGATGTCTTCGAGCGACTGACGCAGGTCGAGCTCGACCGATTCAAGCTCCAGCTTGCCCGCCTCAATCTTGGAGAAATCCAGCACGTCGTTGATGATGGCCAGCAAATTTTTACCCGAGCTTTGCACCGTCTCGGCGTATTTGCGCTGCACGCTGGACAGCCCCGTCTCCAGCAGCAACTCAGTCATGCCCAGCACGCCATTCATGGGCGTGCGAATCTCATGGCTCATCCGCGCGAGGAACGAACTTTTGGCGTGATTGGCCGCTTCAGCCGCACCTCGGGCCTGCCGCAAAGCCTCCTCGGCGCGCTTGTTTTGCGTTATGTCGCGTGCCACGGCAATGGTGCCGATGCATTCATTGGTCTCATTCATCAAGGGTGCCGTCGCAACCTGTAAGTCGATTTGTGCGCCAGATTCGGTTCGCGCCTTGGTGTCATAGGCAAAACGCTCACCTGCGGCCAGGCGGGACATATGCACCGCATCGCGGGCGGCATCGGGCTCGTCGATGGCAAGCTGGCGACCCACCGCAGTGCTCTGCGAGTAACCCAGCATGGCGGTCGCGCCAGCATTCCAGGAGGTGATGATGCCGCTCAAGTCCTTGGTCCAGATCGCTTCGCTGGACTGCTCAACAATGGTGGCCAGCAGCCGGTTTTTGGATTCACTGGTGCCCAATGAAGCCAGCAGACTCTCGGTGTGGTTGGCCATGTTGTTAAAGGCTTCTGCGGCCAGGCGAACCTCAGGCGCGCCCTCGGGCGTTATGCGCGCCGAGCGATCCCCCTGGCTGAAGCGGTTTGCGCTTTCCGCCAGACTGCGCAGCGTGCCCAGGTTGCCGCGAAAAATCAGCCAGATGAATTGCAGCATCAGGAACAGCATGGCGGCAACAATCTGTAGCTGCTTGACAAACTGCAACCACAGCCGGTTCAGGGCCTTGATCGGTGTCATGCGGGCATAAAGTGTGCCGTAGCCGACGCCTCCTGCGGTGACCTCGATACTTTCCTCGGGGGTATCAATACTGGCCAAGCTGTTGAACCAGGCGGGTCCAATCAGCACATCCGTCTTGTCTTGCGCGACCAGCTTGCGGCCATCTTTGTCAACCCATTCAAACCGGTCTATCTCACCCTTGGTGACCTGCTTTTTAACCAGCTGGTCAATAGCCGCGTATTCACCCACCAACGCCTGGTCGGCAATCAGCGGGGCAATGAAGCTTAAAGTTTCTGTCAACTCACGCTTGAGGCGTGCTGAATGCTCGGTTGCACCCTCTGCGATGAACAGGAAAGTCTGAATGCTGCCACCCACAACGATTGCAACGCCCACGGCCAGCATCAGCCGAGAGATAAGCCCCCAACCCTCCCAAAACTTAAACAAACGCATCATATTTTGTCTCCGACCCCCTCGATTCTGCCCTGTTTACTCTTGCTTTATTGCTTGACTTGGGTCTGCTTGTAGAAGGCGCGATAGTTGTCGTAGTCCTTGTTGTCAGCTACAACGAACCCCAACTCGCCAGCGCTTTTCAGCAGCTCGGCCCCATCTTCAAGGATCTTGCGACCCACCGGGTCTTTGAGCATGCCCACCAGCGCGTTGGCGACGGCGGTCGCTTTGTCTGCAGGAACTTTCGGATTGGCCATGATGCATAGATCCTGGAACAGCTCCGATGTCCACAAAGCGCGGTATTCAAATCCTTCGCGGCGGCCATAGCGCGCCATGATCGTGCTGTTGACGCCTGCAGCTGCCACTTTATTGACCTTGAGCTGGGCCGAGGAGGCCTCCTGGTTACCCGTGAAAACCACGTTGACCTTCACCTTGGCCGCCAAAAGCGCGTCATAAGACAGCCAGTAACCCGTGAACCCGTCTGGCGACACAAAAGCAACATCTTTGCCTTCCAGATCGCTTAAAGTTTTTACAGGCGAATCTGCGGGCACAACGATTTGTGATTTGATGCCTGGCCCTGCGGGGCGCGCAATCACGCGGTAGCCAAGCTTGTCGCGCTCGGGGGTGAAAAAATGGTTGGTGTAGAGGAAGTCGTAGGCCCCTTTTTCAGCCGCTGCATTGCCTTCTTTGGCGGTTTTAGCCAACTTAAGCTCTAGCGGCACACCGCTTTTCGCGGTTACGTAAGTGAGGATCGGATTCCAATACTGCGCCGTCAATGCAATGCTGCGCTGGTTCAGGACATTGAACGCATAGGGTTTGTCTTGGGCCATGGCCATGCCTGGAACGGCAAAGCCTACCGCCACACTGAAGAGCGCGGCAACGGCTGCAAGTTTGGGGATGAATCGTCTTGTATGCATATCTTTGCCTTTTATTTTTGCGTCAATCAATGAAAGCCAACGACGGCGCGATTCGGTCAAATCGCAGCCTTGAAGAATAACAGAGCACCGCTGACGACCAGCAGTGCGCCGACCACTTTGAGCATGCCCTCGCTGGTCATGTCCAGGTGCACTTTGTTGCCGCCGTAAAGCCCCATCGCCATGGGAATCAGGGCGATGGCGTACGTCATTTGCAGTCTGGGGTCGCTCAGCAGGCCAGCAAACAGGAATAACCCTAAACGAAAGCCACCGTCTATCGCGATCAGGCAGGAAAAGGTGGCGCGCATGACACCTTTGTCCAGCAAGCGGCGCGTGAGGTACATGACGTAAGGTGGCGAGCCTGCGCCAAACAGGCCGCCAGCACCACCACCGGCCAGCCCCGCAGGTACGGCCCAGCCACGAGAAATTTTTTCGCTGGGCTGCAAGCCAAATATATTTCGGAAGCCAAAGAACATGGTGAAGGCACCCAGCGTGACCAGGATCGGCGTGGTGGGCAATTTCAGCAGCGCGAAGGCACCAATGCAGGCACCGATGAGCCCGGCGGGCAGCAGGATTTTGATCTCGCTCCAATCGACCAGTTTGCGGTTGATGCCGCCCAGCGCCATGGATGCCGTGAAGTCCAGCGCGAGTACCAAGGGGATTGCAAACTGCAGTGGCTGCGAGAGCGCGAGTAGCGGAACCGATATC
>JANNFW010000582.1:0-1603 GCA_031380235.1 Rhodoferax sp.
GCTGTTGCCCACCACCGCCGCAGAGCGCTTTCAACTCAGCGGCGATGCGGTTCGCGCCACTTGGGGGCCGAAAACAACCGGTGTGCTGCTGGCCTCGCCCTCCAACCCCACAGGCACTTCCATCCATCCCACGCAGTTGCGCGCCATTCACGAAACGGTGCGTCAGCAGGGTGGCGTAACGCTGATTGATGAAATTTACTTGGGGCTGAGCTACGACGCGGCCTTTGGTCATACCGCTTTGGCGATGGACGATGACATCATCAGCATCAACAGCTTCAGCAAGTACTTCAGCATGACGGGCTGGCGTCTCGGCTGGTTGGTGGTGCCTGAGCGCATGGTGAGCGTGGTTGAACGGCTGGCGCAAAACCTTTTCATCTGCCCCAGCACAGTGGCCCAACATGCCGCGCTGGCCTGTTTTGAGGCTCAGAGCCTGGCCGAGTACGAGCGCAGGCGGGCTGAGTTCAAGGCGCGGCGCGACTACTTCATCCCCGCGCTGAACATACTGGGTTTGAACGTGCCGGTAATGCCTGATGGGGCCTTCTACGCTTGGGCTGATTGCAGCGCGGCCTGCGCCAATTTGGGCGTGGCAGACAGTTGGGATTTTGCCTTCGAGCTGATGCGCCGCGCCCACGTGGCCGTGACCCCTGGCCGCGATTTTGGCAACTTTGAGACACGTAACTTTGTGCGTTTTTCGACCGCCAGCTCCATGGCACAGTTAAAAATAGCGGCTGAACGGCTCCAAGCCTTGTTGGCCTGAATGAAACCTTGTTGAAACCTTTCGCCGATTTTTTTATCGAAACTTCTCACGAAACTTCTCACTGATGAACCAAGACCTCTCAATCCTCAATCTCATCCTCAACGCAAGCGTGGTCGTGCAGTTGGTGATGCTGCTGCTGGTGGTGGTGTCGGTGTCCAGTTGGGCAGCGATCTTCAGAAAACTGTTTGCGCTGAATCGCGTGAAAGGCCTCAACGAAACCTTTGAGCGCGAGTTTTGGTCGGGCACCAGCGTCAATGACTTGTTCTCTGCCGCCACCAAAAACGCCAAAAGCGCCGGGCCGATGGAACGCATTTTTGCCAGCGGCATGCGCGAGTTTCAAAAACTGCGCGAGCGGCGCATCACCGATACCGCCACACTGATGGACGGAGCACGTCGCGCCATGCGGGCAAGCTTTCAGCGCGAGATGGACGTGGTGGAGACGAACCTTTCCTTCCTGGCCTCCGTCGGTTCGGTGTCGCCGTATGTAGGTCTGTTTGGCACGGTGTGGGGCATCATGCATGCATTCACAGGCTTAGCCTCGTTGCAGCAGGTCACGCTGGCAACGGTGGCACCTGGTATCGCAGAAGCGCTGGTCGCCACCGCCATCGGCCTCTTCGCCGCCATCCCTGCCGTGGTGGCCTACAACCGTTTTGCGCGGGACATTGACCGTGTGGCCATTCGGCTGGAGACCTTCATCGAAGAGTTCACCAACATCCTGCAACGCAACCTGGGCGCGCAGTCTGCAGCCGGTACGAACGCCGCATCTGCCACGGCCAGCGGCCACTGAAGAAGCGGACGAGAACGCCATGCCATCACTCGTCAACCGGGGCCGCGGCCGACGCACCA
>JANNFW010000620.1:0-7497 GCA_031380235.1 Rhodoferax sp.
ACTGTCGCACTACCTGCATGGGGTGCGCCGTACCGAGCTGTTCAGCCCGGAACAGGAATACGCCGCCGCGATGAAGGTGCGTGCTGGCGACTTTGCCGCGCGCCAAAGCATGATTGAGCACAACCTGAGACTCGTGATCAGCATTGCCAAAGCCTACATGGGGCGCAGTGTTCCATTGTCAGACTTGATTGAAGAGGGCAACCTGGGCCTGATGCACGCCATCGACAAGTTTGAGCCCGAGCGCGGCTTTCGGTTTTCAACCTACGCCACCTGGTGGATTCGCCAGGCGATTGAACGCGCCTTGATCTACCAAGGCCGCACGGTACGCTTGCCGGTGAACGTGGTGCGTGAATTGCAGCAGGTGCTGCGCGCCAAACGTGAGCTTGAAAGCGACTCCGGCTTGCAGCCGCTGAGGCCTGATGGCGTGCGCGCCGAGGACATTGCCGCGCTGCTGGGCCGCGACGCGGTGGGCGTGGCCGACCTGCTGGCCCTCGCGGAGCCTGCCAAATCGCTGGATGCGGGTCTGGACTCCGAAGGCAATGGGCAGTCGCTGGGTGACTCGTTAACAGATCATTTCAACCCCGACCCCAGTAAAGTGACCCAAACGCATGAAGTGGAGCGGCTGGTGGACGACTGGATGCTGACGCTCTCGCCGCGAGAGAAAGAAGTGCTGCAAGGCCGCTACGGCCTGCACGACAGCGAACCCCAAACGCTGGACACGCTCAGCGAGCAGCTTCATCTAACGCGCGAACGCGTGCGGCAAATTCAAAATGAAGCGCTGCAAAAACTGAAGCTCTATTTGAGTAAACGCGGCATTTCAAGCCAGGCCATCCTGTAACCGAAACCGGGTGCGCACCTGAGACAATCAGGGCATGTCTTCTGAAAAAAAATCTCCTGCTGCGGCCTCACTCGTTCCCCCCATCGACTACCCGCCGCCCGAGCGGCTCACCATCGAATCCCTCGACATTGAAGCCCAGGGCATCGCCCACAAGCTTGACGGCAAAGTCGTCTTTATCGAAGGTGCATTGCCCACCGAGATCGTCAACGCCAACGTGCACCGCAAGAAGAACAGCTTTGAGCAAGGCATGGTGACGCAGATTCACCGCGAATCTTCACAGCGCGTCACCCCTGGCTGCCCACATTTTGGCCTGCACACTGGGGCTTGCGGCGGCTGCAAGATGCAGCACCTTCACGTGGGTGCGCAGGTGGCTGTGAAGCAGCGCGTGCTGGAGGACAACCTTTGGCATCTGGGCAAAGTCAAGGCCGACAACATCCTGCGCCCGATCGAAGGGCCGGCCTGGGGTTACCGCTACCGCGCACGGCTCTCGGTGCGCCACGTTCTCAAAAAGGGCACGGTCTTGATCGGCTTTCACGAGCGCAAAAGCCGTTACGTGGCTGACATGCAAAGCTGTGCCGTGCTGCCACCGCACGTCAGCAGCATGCTGATGCCGCTGCGCGACCTCATTACCTCGATGGACGCGGTTGACATGCTGCCGCAGATCGAGCTGGCGTGCGGCGACAGCGTCACCGCCCTCGTGCTGCGTCACCTGGAGCCGTTGAGTCATGCCGATTTGGCCCGCCTGCGAGACTTTGCAAAAGAACACGTGGGCTTGCAATGGTGGTTGCAAGCCAAGGGGCCAGAGACGGTCAAACTGCTGGACGAATCAAGCCCTGCGCTGACCTACGCGCTGCCCGATTTCGGCATCACCATGCCCTTCAAGCCCACCGATTTCACCCAGGTCAACCCGCACATCAACCGCGTGCTGGTGTCGCGTGCACTGCGCCTGCTGGACGTGCAAAAGCATGAGCGCGTGATCGACTGGTTCTGCGGTTTGGGCAACTTCACGTTGCCGCTGGCCACGCAGGCGCGCGAAGTGCTGGGCGTGGAGGGCGCCGAGTCGCTGATCACCCGTTCACGCGAGAACTATGAACTCAACAAGCCGTTAGCTCACAAAAATAAAGCATTGGCAGCTACGAAGTTCATAGCGAGAAACCTTTTTGAGATGACCGCTGAGATGCTGCGAGCCGATGGCACTGCCAACAAATGGCTGGTTGACCCACCCCGCGAAGGCGCGTTCGCCTTGGTTAAAGCGCTGGCTGAATTGCATCAAACGCCACCCGCCGATTGGACACCACCCAAGCGCATCGTCTACGTCAGTTGCAACCCCGCGACGCTGGCGCGCGATGCCGACGTACTGGTGCACCAAGCGGGCTACGTTTGCGCCAAAGCAGGGGTGGTGAACATGTTCCCGCACACCGCGCATGTGGAAAGCATTGCGGTGTTTGAACGTGTGTGACGTTTTTCAGGAGGCTGTTTCCGATACTATAGATAGCAAACTATTTATATGTTACTCGTCATGTCAGTCTCAGTGACGACATGAAATTGTCCGATTGAAACATTGGCAACTCGTCCATCAACACAAAGGGCTGCCTGTCGCAGCCCTTTGTGTCGGAACGCAAGGTGTTAAAGCGCTGATTTGCGCCGACGGCGGGTCAGCAGCAACGCGGTAAGTCCCGCGCCAAATAAGGCGAGACTGTCAGGCTCTGGCACAAAACCAATTTCGGCGATGAAGGTGTGCCAGATTGCACGCTCGGTCGTCGTAAAGTCGGGAATGATTGCCCACCCCGAGGCGTATTCACCGATGGCGAAGAACTTGCTGTGGTCTGACGGGTCGATGGTCACTGCGCTGTAGTCGCCCCATCGCTCCCGGCAGCTGCCCGGATTGCCTCTGGGGCCACAATGGTAGTCGCTGATATCACTAACCCGAAGCAACATCTCGTCGCCAAATGCCGTCAATCCGCCAAACGTATCGAGCGTGAAGGAGCGAGCCAAGAAGCTGATGTTGCCGTCAGCCTTGCCGTCGCCGTTGCTGTCACCCGTCTGAAAACCGGAGCGGTTATAGCCAATAACGGCTTGACCGAATTCATTGACGGCAATAGACCCTTCGTAGTAGTCGAAATTTCCTTGATCGATCATGCCGCTGGAAACCAACACACCGGTATTGGCATCCACAACAGTCCAACGGATATCGGAGTAGCTGACGCCACTGACGATGGGGGATTTGATGGTCGCAACGGAGTACAACTTGTCGCCCACCTGAACCGAATTGGCACTGATCCTAGGGCTCAGGGTATCCACAGTTCGGGTGCCGTCGGGTTGGCGCGCTGGGTTTGCTGAGGCAGCATATTCAGACCCTGTGATGACCGTTGAAGCCGTCTGTGTGGCACCAGGGCCGTCCACGCCATTGATCTTGTAGAACACTTGGGCGTTCAAATCGCGGCTGTCAGAGATCACTGAGGCTGAATTGCTAGCGTTGCCATCCCACTTGACCGCCGCCTGGATTGCGAAGCCCCTGTCACTCCCGGACAGAGGCGTGTTGAAGGTCGTCATGTTGGCCGTGCTTGGCGCACCGCCAAACAGGCTCGTCTTGGGTATCGAGAACAAACTGGTCCCCGTAAAACCTGGCGTGAAATTATTGGTTGCGATGTAGACACCTTTGCTGTCCATGCCCAAAGTTGGATAGTCCGCCGTGCTCGTAGTTGAAGGCAAAGCGGTCACCGCCGTTGATTTCCATGGCCCCAACGCGTTGGAGGTTTCTGAAACACCGATGTTGATGACGTTACCCGTAACCCCAAAGCCAATGGCGATCCAGCGATTGGTGTAGTGGTCAAAAAGTACTCGTTGGTCGCCTCTTGCGCCGCCTGGCTGCCCAGCAGCTGCCCAGAACGTTTGCATGTTGACGCGCGACTCAACTGCGCCCGTCGCCTTGTTATAGATGGTGACACTGCCGTTGGTGGTCTCCATGAACTGAGTGGTGCCCACTGCGCCCATCGTATCCGGCGGACGGAAACACTCACCCAATGCACAGTTGTTTAACTGCGATGTCCCTTCAAAACCTCGCACAGTAACGGTTCCCGCGACCACAGGAACCGCGACATACAACGTAAGCGGTACGGCTACCATTACCGTCCGCAAGAAAGTTTTAAATTTCATGTACTTTTCTCCAAGAAAGTGTTTTTGTTGTTAAACAAAGTTACAACAGTTACACGGAAGCAAGTTACAGGCCACTCAATGAAATCAATTAGTTAGCAAACAAAGCAGAAATATTTTCGATTTTTTGTAAGTTTTGTCGACAGAGCGTTTACCCGTGGCCGGAAAACACTGCGTTTCAATTAACGGCTTCGTGGCGCGCAGATCCCTTGCGCGCGATGCCGACGTGCTGGCGAATCTGGCGGGATACCGTTGCGCCAACGCAGGTGTCGTAAACATGTTCCCGAGCACCGCGCACTTGGAGACAATTGCGGTGTTTGAACGAGTTACAGCCCAAGATACTATTACATATATAGCAAACTATTTATATTCTTCGAGAGCAATGGGGCGAAATAGTCATTCATTCTAAAAAAATAGCGATTTTGAGCGTTTAATATACCCAAAATAGGTATATCAACCTGCTCTCTTGACTGTGCCGACCGTTTGACCCAGCGCAGCACCTCAGCCGCTTTCCAATCCCATCGTGGCAGGTTTTGCCGCTAGTGATGATGCCGTCCTCCACCATCTAGAGCAGGCGTTGCGCCATGAGCCGAGTCTGCTCGCACGGCGCACCGCGTAAGGGGCCGTCAATAGTGAGCAACGCCAAGCCGTGCACGGCAGACCACGCTATGAACTCGACACCTTTGCGCTGCTTGGGCGAGATCAGCCCGGCCTGCACAAATTGGTCTATCGCCATGCACAGCAGTTGGTACGGGTTCAAACCCGTGTCGCCACCTTTCTCGGGTGCCAGTTCGCCCAAATTGTTGGGCACTGAGAACGCAGTGCGGAACAGGCCCGGCTTGTCTCGCGCGAAGTTCATGTATCCCTTACCATGAATGCCTAAAAAACCTGTTAGTACCTGTGAGCGTCACCAACCGAGTTTCATAGTCACTCGCAACCCTGAGAAACATGATGTCCAAACTTCGCGTAGAGAGTTTCACCATTTCACTGGACGGCTTCGGCGCTGGCCCAGACCAGGACATCGACCATCCACTGGGCGTTGGCGGCACTTCGCTCCACGGTTGGTTCATACCCACCCGAACCTTTCAGCAAAAGCTGTTTGGTAACGATCACGGGGAAACGGGCATCGACGATGAGTTTGCCGCTCGAGGATTCCAGAACATCGGCGCATGGATCCTCGGCAGAAATATGTTCGGGCCTGTTCGTGGTCCATGGCCAGACGAGAGCTGGCGGGGTTGGTGGGGCGAGAACCCTGTGTATCACGTCCCCGTCTTCGTGCTCACTAACTACCCGCGCCCACCGCTTGTCATGGACGGCGGAACGACCTTTTACTTCGTGACGGAAGGTGCTGCCATCGCGCTTGAGCGCGCCCGTGAGGTCGCCGCAGGCAAAGATGTCCGCGTGGGTGGCGGAGTCAATGTCATCCAACAGTATCTGCGCCAGCGCCTCATTGATGAGATGCACATCGTCATATCGCCAGTCCTGCTTGGCTCCGGCGAGCGCCTCTTCGACGGTGTGAATCTTCCTGCCTTGGGCTATGCCTGCGTTAAGCACGAAACCACGGCACGGGCCACCCATTTGATTTTGTCTCGGCAGTGACGACAGTGATACCTAACTCAATCGGTAGTCGCTCAAGAACCACTTTTTGTCGAGAGGCTTGACATGACAGAACGTCCAAACAGCGCGTTACTTTTCTCATGCAGCGGATTCTGAACTCATCATGTCATCCCAACGGCGCTGCATCTCATCTGCGCTGACCTCCTCAAACTTGCTGGCGATGAACCAGTTGTAGCCGAACGGGTCGGCCACCAGACCGGTGCGGTGGCCATAAAATTCGAGCTTCACAGGCCTGAGGATGGTGGCTCCGTGTTGAACGGCGTGCTCTACGAAGGCATCAGCATCCGGCACATCCAGATGCAGTTTGATGGGCGAGCCACCCAGGGTTTCGGGCGAGATGGCACCGAAGTCGGGGTATTCATCGGCCAGGAAGATGCGCGTTGCACCGAAGCGAAGCTCCGCGTGGCCTATGCGTCCGTCGGACGGGTCAACCAGTTTGAAGTCAAGCGTCGCACCGAAGGCTTTGACGTAAAAGTCGATGGCCGCCTGCGCACCTTTGACGGCAAGGTAGGGGCACAGTTGCAGCACTTGGGGCGATGCAGAATTGGGTGCGGGTGACTTGGACATTGTTTGTTCCTAAAAAAAAATTGATATAATTAGTTTACGATACGACACGTAATGAGTCAAGACGCATCTTCATCTGTTTCAATTGCCAAACGAAAACCTGGCAGACCACCCAGTGAAGCGGCGCGCCAGGCGATTTTGAATACCGCCTATCGCATCCTTATGCAGGAGGGGCTGGGGCGCTTAACCATCGAGCGGGTTGCCCTGGAGGCGGGCGTTGGCAAGCCGACTATTTACCGCTCCTGGACGAATGCGCAAGAGCTGGCGATGGCGGCGTTTTTGTCGCGGCCCGAGGCGCAGACCGTCGAACCTGCGGCAAAATCAAAACGGCGCAAGATGGGTACTTCTTCCGCGCGGGCCGCGCTCAAGTCGCACCTGGCCAGCGTCATACGCGCTTTCGCCACAAACCGGGGCCGCCAGATTACGCTGACCATGGCCAGCGCCGACCCTGAAAGTGAGCTGGCCAAGGCATTTCGCAGCCAGATCATCCTCAAAGGCCGCGAGGTGGGCAGGCGCTTGCTGGAGCTGGCGGTGGCATCAGGCGAGATTCGCCTGAACGGCAACATGGAGGCTGTGCTGGACATGGTCTACGGCCCGCTTTACTTTCGCCTGCTGGTGGGGCACCTGGCGCTCACGGATGATTTTTCGAATCAACTGGTGGACACGGTGTTTGATGGCGTTAGACCGCGTGAGTGATGTTCAGCGTTGTTGATGAAATTCGCCGTTTGCTATCATATATATATAGCTTGTTACGCAATTGATGCGAGAGCTAGAAGCCAAAATTGCCTGAAGATCCAGCAAAACAGAGTATTTAAGCCTTCAATATACCTTTATTGGGTATATTGACGCTCATTGAAGTGTTTTAAGCCGTTTTGCGCGTCAGCAGATAAACCAGCGGCCCAAACGATCCCAGGATCAGCGTCGCGACGAACCACGGCCAAATGTTACGGCCAGTCGATTGAGCATCGCGCCACATCCAGGTCATGACTAACGTCAGCGCGATCACCAGATCGGCCGTTACTTGCTGTCCGGCGAGGTGATTCAGATTGTTGATCCAAATGCCCCAGTAGCCAATTTGGCTCAACACATAGATGCCCTGTATCCCGAAGGCGATGAGAACGGCAGTGAGAATCAGTTTGTTGAGTTGCATTGCGTGCCTTTTGAGTGGTTGAGGCGCCAGTGTCATTGCCCCAGTACATCACCGCAATTACCTGCGAGGTCATTGAACTGGCGCGCGGCTGTGGTTGAATCAAATCATCATGAACGTCCTGACCCACACCCTGCCCATCACCCTTCAACAGGCGCGCAAGGCGCGAAGGCTTAGC
>JANNFW010000655.1:0-6695 GCA_031380235.1 Rhodoferax sp.
CGCACGTTTTGCCCGCCGCGACCGATGGCAATCGCCAGATTTTCTTCATCCACGACCACATCCATCGCATGGCGCTCTTCGTCCACGACGATGCTGGAGACATTGGCAGGTGCCAGCGCGCCAATCACAAACTGCGCGGGGTCTTCGCTCCACAACACAATGTCAACCCGCTCGCCTGCCAGTTCGGTCGTCACGCCATTCACGCGGGTGCCACGCACGCCGACGCAGGTGCCAATGGGGTCTACGCGCTTGTCGTGCGAGAGCACGGCAATCTTGGCGCGAGAGCCAGGATCGCGCGCGCAGGATTTAATCTCCAGCAGGCCTTGCTCAATCTCAGGAACTTCACTGCGAAACAGCTCAATCATGAATTCAGGGGCCGAGCGCGACAGAATGATAGGTGCACCGCGCAGGGTCAAGTCCACTTCCATGATCATCGCGCGAACCCGGTCGCCTGAACGCAGATTTTCTTTGGGGATCATCTCGCCACGGCGCAAGCGGCCTTCAACACGGCCACTCTCCACGATCACATCGCCCTTGTCCATCCGCTTGACGGTGCCGACAAAAATATTGTCGCCGCGTGACATGAAATCGTTGAGCAGCATTTCGCGCTCGGCATCGCGGATTTTTTGAAGAATGACCTGCTTGGCCGCCATGGCACCAATGCGGCCAATCGGCACCGACTCAATCGTCTCTTCGATGTACTCATCGACTTCGATGTCGTCGATCTGCTCTTTGGCTTCAAACAGCAGAACTTCCTGATCAGGCAGTTGGAGGCCCGCCTCATCCGGCACGACATGCCAGCGGCGGAACGTCTCGTAAGTGCCGGTGTCACGGTCAACTGCCACGCGGATGTCCACATCGCCCTGGTGCAATTTCTTGGTGGCCTGGGCCAGCGCAGCTTCAACCGCCGCAAAAACGACATCCCGCTCCACGCTTTTCTCGCGTGAGATGGCCTCGACCAGCATTAACATTTCGCGATTCATGCCATGACTCTCCTAGTTCAGTCTCAATCTAAATTTCAATCCACACGTATGCGTGTTGTCAATCCGCAGTGAGCGGTGTGTCGTCCTTGACACCCCGGCCCTTGAAACTCACGATGGGCGCCAGACGCGCTTCCCGCAATTCATCCAGCGTAAAACCCAAAGCCTGCAACGGTGCGGGCACTCTCTTTTTGCTGACCCGCTGCCCCGGCTTGACCGTCGGCTCATCGCTCCAGACGATTTGCCAGCCCATTGCGCCCACATTTGCGCCATCCGTACCTGCAACACGCTCCAGCGCGCCGCGAAACTTCTTGCGCGTGGCGTTGACTTGCCCGCCCGCCGCCGCAGCGCCAATCGGTGCCTTGAGCGAAACGTCGATCACGTGACCCACGAATCGCTCGAAATCCTTTTCATGCCGCAAAGGGCGATCAATACCGGGTGAAGACACCTCCAGCCGTTTGTACTCAGCCCCCTCCACTTCCAGCGCAAACTGCAGCTGGCGAGTGACTTTTTCGCAGTCTTCTACCGTTACAAAATGTTCAGCAAACAACTCTGGTGTGGCCCCGAGCAAGTCAATCGTGATGCGCAGCAAACCGCCAGCGGAGCGTTCAATCTCCACCAGGTCGTAACCTAAGCCGGCTACGGTTTGCTCTACGATTTCCTGAACTGCCACGGGTCTCCCTGCTCCAAATTAACCCACTGATTCCATTTCTAAGTCATTCGCGAAGTAGGCGCACCGACAAAGACAGTGCCCCACCACGGCTAGGAGGTGCAACAACCTTCACGAATGACTTGGACATGGAATGACTGAAAAACAATCGCCCAAAAAAAACGGGCGGTAAATACCCGCCCGTTTGGTCGTGAGCTTTGGATTATATCCGAAATCAGTGAGAAGCGGCCATTAGAGTGCGTGTGTAGCCATGCGCAGGCGCATCAAGCACCTGGGCTACCGTGCCGGACTCCACGATCTCGCCCTCGCGCATGACCATCACGTAGTGCGCCATGGCGCGGATGACCGCTACATCGTGGGTAATCAGCAAATAGCTCAAACCTCGCTCGCGCTGTAGTCTTTGCAGCAATTGCAGCACCTGCTTTTGAATCGTTACGTCCAGTGCGCTGGTCGGCTCATCAAGCACCAGCAACTGCGGTTCAACGATCAAGGCGCGAGCAATAGCCAGACGCTGACGCTGCCCGCCCGAGAACTCATGGGGATAACGGCCCAACAACCCCGGAAACTGACCATCCGTCATACCCACATCAGCCAGCGCCTTTTCGACTTGTGTTCGACGCTCTGCTTTTGAAAGCAAAGGCGAATGCACTTGCAAGCCCTCACCCACAATTTCTTCAACGGTAAGACGCGGTGAGAGCGATGAAAACGGGTCTTGAAAAACCACTTGCATGACCTTGCGCAGCGCCTTTGACGCGCTACTCGCTTGCCAATTTTTACCCGTCAACTGCAAATCACCTGTATGGCCCAGTAACCCCAAAGCGGCCATCGCCAAAGTTGACTTACCCGAGCCCGATTCACCCACAACCCCCAGCGTTTGCCCAGGTTTGAGCGAAAAACTCGCGCCCTTGACGGCTACAAATTCGCCTTTTTTAAACCATCCCCGCATGCCAGGCAAGGCTATCGGGTAGCTGACGCGCATCTCTTTAGCCAGCAACAGTGTTTGGTTGGAACCAGAGTTTTCGCTGCTGGCCCGCTCCACCACGTCCCGCACCGGCGCGCTGTCGATCAGTTTCTGGGTGTACGGGTGCTTTGGGCTGCCAAAAACGTCAGCCACAGCACCCTGCTCCACGATGTGCCCACGCTCCATGATGATGACGCGGTCTGCAAACTTGCGTACCAGGTTCAGGTCGTGCGTGATCATCAAAACCGCCATGCCGTTTTTCTGTTGTAAGCGTGTGATCAAGTCCAGAATCTGGCCGCGCACCGTCACATCCAACGCGGTGGTGGGCTCGTCCGCCAGCAGCAATTTGGGCTGACACGCCAGTGCCATGGCGATCATGGCGCGCTGGCGCTGGCCGCCGCTTAGTTGGTGCGGGTAGGCGCTGGCGCGACGCGCAGGTTCTGGAATACCTGTTTCAGCAATGAGTTCAATAGCGTTCTTTGCAGCCTCATTGCGTGACAGGCCGAGTTTGAGTTGTAACACTTCGGCAATCTGCGCGCCGATGGTCATCAACGGGTTCAGCGCGGTGATCGGCTCCTGAAAGATCATCGAAATGTCTTGCCCGCGCAAACCTCGAAGCCTTTGCTCGGGCAAGGCCAGCAGGTCAATGGGTGATTCGCCAGCCTGAGCGCTGAACATCACGCTGCCCTTGAGTTTTGCATCTTGAACCAGCCGTAAAAAACTTAAGGCGGTGACGGTTTTTCCCGACCCGGATTCGCCCACCAGGGCTAGCTTTTCGCCTCGGTCGATATGGAAGTTGATGCCATGAACGACCGTGTTAGCAGCAAAGGAAACCGACAGATTTTTGACCTCAATCAGCGGACTCATTGCAGCGCCTTTCGAGGGTCTAACGCATCACGCAGGGCATCGCCCATGAAGGTCAGCAACATCAAAGTACCGACGAGCACGGCAAAAGTCGACATGGATATCCACCACGCGTCGATATTGTTTTTTCCTTGCGACAGCAGTTCCCCCAGCGACGGCGTACCCGGCGGCACACCGAGGCCGAGAAAATCGAGCGAGGTCAGCGCTAATATCGCCCCACTCATTCGAAACGGCAGGAACGTGACGACCGGAGTCATGCTGTTGGGCAGAATGTGCCGCCAGATGATCTGCCAGTTGCTCACGCCCAGCGCGCGCGCGCCGCGCACGTAATCAAGTTGGCGGTTGCGCAAAAACTCGGCGCGTACGTAATCGCTCAAACCCATCCAACCAAACAGGCTCAGCAAGATCAGCAATAGGCCCACACTGGGTGCAAACACCGCGCTGAAGATGATCAGCAGATACAGCTCAGGCATGGCGCTCCAGACTTCGATCACCCGCTGGAACGCCAAATCCGTCTTGCCGCCAAAGTAGCCTTGCAGCGCACCGGTGATGATGCCCAGGAGGGTGCCCGTGACGGTGAGCGCCAGCGCAAACAGTACGCTGACGCGAAAGCCATATAACAATTGCGCTAAGAGGTCGCGGCCCCGCTCGTCAGTGCCCAGCCAGTTCTCCAATGTAGGGGCGGATGGATTGGGCGATTTGGCGAAGTAATTCAAGGTGCCGGCGCCGTAAGTGTTCGGCGCGTAAACGGCCCAATTTCCCGGTTTGGAGAAGCGATCTCGTATGTACGGATCCAAGTAATCGGTGGGGGTTTCAAAATCTCCGCCAAACGTCTTCTCCGGGTAGTCCTTGAACATCGGAAAATAGGTTTGCCCTTCAAAACGCACCACCAGCGGGCGATCATTGGACACCAGCTCAGCCACCAGGCTCAGGGCCACCAAAGCACAGAAGACGAGCAGACTCCAAAAGCCCAAGCGGTTTTGCTTGAAGCGTTGCCAGGCGCGTCTGGATGGCGATGCGCTACCGCTTTTCATTGGAGCACTCATGCCGGTCTCAGTCGCTCTGCAAAATGACCAAGTGCCGTTTTCGCTCCAGCTCAGTTGCCAAAAGTTGGCGAACTCCTGCATCCAGGCTGATGAACTTGGCCTTGTTTTTGATGGCCAATGTGAGCAGATAGGCATCTGTGATTTGCCTGTGACCCACCACGCCGCCTGTGCAGGTTTCTCTGACCGTTTGAAAGGGGAAGTCGATATTCAAAAATTGATGGTTTGAGCCAGCGGTTGCTTTTTCAAGCCCGTTGGCAATGTCCTCAATCGGCCTGTTGCTATGCCGAAAAGACTTTTGCGAAGAAATGCGAATGAAACCAGCCTGGGTTAGTGCGCAGGTCGCCCAACCTGCCTTTGCGTTCGTACGAAACCAGATGTCTGCCACGTCGAAATCAGGATGCGCCGGCCACAGTAGCGCAAGCAGGACGTTGACATCCAGCAGGTTCATGCTGCCAATTTGGACGTTTTACGCTTCGGCCGCTGACTCATGGCCATGATGCGATCATCCTCATCTTGCTCGGACTTTTCAATGAGATCGCGAACTTCTTCGGCTGTCATTTTGGGCGTGCCAGCGGGCAAATCAAATACCCACAGACCGTCAGTGCCGTCCACTGGAACGAACTTCATTCCGAGGGACGCTTTGGTTTTACCGGTCACGGCGTCGCGCGCCTTCACGATAAGTTCAGACACTGCATCTCCAAGCTTCATGGCTCTGGCATTGGCATACGTCTGCGCAAATTCAAAAGCTCCATCCTCAAGATTCAAAGTAGTTCGCATACGTTACTCCAAAACATACAAAACGATTCCGATGAAAGTATAGACAAATGATGCAAAAATTTCAACTGATGCAAGATTTATAAAATAACATCAAATCATCGAAGTCTCTCAATCAAACTTCACCCTCGGATCCACCCAAACGTAAGACAAATCCGAGATCAGCTTGGTCACCAACCCAATCAGGGTGAACAGAAAGAGCGTGCCCATCACCACCGGGTAGTCGCGCCGGATCACGCTTTCGTAGCTCAACAGGCCCAGGCCGTCGAGCGAAAACAGCGTCTCGATCAGCAGTGCGCCCGTGAAAAATGCACCGATGAAGGCGGCCGGAAAGCCGGTGACGATAGGGATCAAGGCATTGCGAAAAATGTGTTTGTAGAGCACCTGGCCCTCGCTCAAGCCCTTGGCGCGGGCGGTCACGACGTATTGCTTTCGGATCTCTTCCAGGAAAGCGTTTTTGGTGAGGATGGCCGTGACCGCAAAGCTGCCCAGCACCATGGCAAGGAGCGGCAGCGCAAGATGCCAAAGGTAGTCCGCCACCTTGGCCCCGAAGCTCAGCTCGTCCCAATTCGCCGACGTCAGCCCGCGCAGCGGAAACCACTGCAATTGCCCGCCGAAAATCACCAGCAGTGCAACTCCCAAAACGAAGCCTGGTATCGCATAGCCCAGCAGAACAAGCAGGGTCGTGACGAAGTCAAACCGGCTGCCCGCACGCACCGCCTTGGCGATACCCAGCGGCACCGCCACCAAATAGCTGATCAAGAATGTCCACAACCCCAGACTGACGGAGACGGGCATCTTCTCCCAAATCAACGCAGACACCGACTTGTTCTGAAAAAAACTCTGCCCCAAATCAAACCGCGCAAACTGCCCCAGCATCTGGATGAAGCGCTCATGCGGCGGTTTGTCAAAGCCGTAAAGCGCCTTAATCTGCTCCAGCCGCGCGGGCTCCACGCCCTGGCTGCCCCGGTAATTGCCGCTGCCGGTTTGAGACACACCACTGCCGCGCCGCGCTTCCGACAAATACTGCTCCACCGGCCCGCCGGGCACGAACTGAATGACGACAAAGGTCAGCAGCAGCACGCCAAACAGCGTCGGCAGCATGAGCAGAATGCGTTTGAGGATGTAGGCGGCCATTGAGTTTTAGGATGGAAGTTAGAGCGATGTCTTGGGCGGCAGGCGTGCCCACCAGGTCGTCATGGGCCACACCAGGTACGGAATGCCTTCAGGCGGGTGTGGCGGTATAACCTTGGGGCGCTCCAGCTTCCAACTGCTGTAGGCGATGCGGTCTTCGCTGCTGGTCCAGGCGGGCACCATGTAGTGGCCGTGAGCAATCACACGGTCTAGCGCGCGGCAGGCGGCAAGGAATACGTCGCGGTTGTCGGCGGTGGAGATTTGTG
>JANNFW010000680.1:0-1730 GCA_031380235.1 Rhodoferax sp.
GACAAATCCAGCCGCGCCATGTAATCCGGGCGCAGGGTGATCAGGTCTTCGCCGAGCTTTTGCAGCGCCAGGCTTTCGCGCTTTTCGTCGGTGCGGCTCATGGCATCGGTGCCTTTGAGCTCCTTTTTGAGTTCAATGTCCAACTCGCTGCCTTCAGCAACGAACTTGCCTTTGACGAAGTAGCCTTTGGTTAATTTACGGGACATTAATAGTGCTGCCCAATGGGCGTGGATGACAGCCAAGTATCATAGCGCCCGATATGACGAAACCAAACTCCCCCCGCGCCACGCAAAAAGCCACCGCCAACCCTGGCAATCGTAACGGCCCACAAGACGGCTTCAGCTACAGCCGCCCGTTCTTTGAAGAACTGGTCGACACCGCACTGGCGCATGCCAAAAAGCTCGGCGCAACCGACGCAGGCGCAGAAGCGTCCGAAGGTTGCGGCCTGAGCGTGTCTGTGCGCAAGGGCGAGTTGGAGAATGTGGAGCGCAACCGCGACAAGTCTTTAGGTGTGACCGTATATCTCGGCAAGCGCCGGGGCAACGCCAGCACCTCTGATTTCTCCAATGCGGCCATCAAGCAGACCGTGCAGGCCGCGTATGACATCGCCCGCTTCACGGCGGAAGACCCGTTTGCGGCCTTGCCGGATGCCGATGACGTGGTTGCCGAGGCTGATCAGCGCACTGACCTTGACCTGTTTTACCCCTGGGATGTCACCAGCGGGCAAGCTGCTGAGTTGGCCATGGTTTGCGAGGCGGCGGCGCTTAAGGTCAGCAAGCGCATCACCAACAGTGAAGGCGCGGGCGTGTCGGCCCAGCAGTCTCACTTTTTCACAGCGTACAGCAACGGTTTTCGAGGGGGTTATGCCAGTTCGCGGCATTCGATGTCAGTCTCACCGATTGCTTCGAGCCCTGGAAAAAATGGCGAAATGCAGCGCGATGCCTGGTACAGCTCGCAACGCAATGCCTGTGATTTGGCATCGCCCGAGTCGATTGGAATCTACGCAGCGCAGCGCGCATTGAGCCGCCTGAACTCGCGCAAAATTGCCACGACTGAATGCCCCGTGCTGTTTGAATCGCCACTGGCTGCAGGGCTTTTAGGTGCTTTTGTGCAAGCCATCAGCGGTGGCGCGTTGTACCGCAAAAGCTCGTTCTTGCTCGATTCGCTGGGCAAGCAGGTCTGGCCAGCGCACATCAGCATTTCAGAAGACCCCTTCATCATTCGCGGTAAAGGCAGCTCGCCGTTTGATGAGGAGGGCGTGCGCGTGAAGGCGCGCCAAGTGGTGGACGCAGGCCGCGTGCAGGGCTATTTTTTGAGTAGCTATTCGGCCCGCAAACTGGGCATGAAAACCACCGGTAATGCGGGTGGATCGCACAACTTGGTGCTGACCTCGCGCCTTACCCGCGCCGGCGACGACTTGGATGCCATGCTGCAAAAGCTCGGCACCGGCCTCTTGGTCACCGAGCTGATGGGCAGCGGCGTGAACTACGTGACGGGCGACTACTCACGCGGTGCCAGCGGCTTCTGGGTAGAGAAAGGCCGCATCGCGTATCCGGTGCACGAGATCACCATTGCTGGAAACATGAAATCCATGCTCAAAGGCGTGCAGGCGGTAGGTGCGGATACCTATAACTATGGCGCGAAAACCGTAGGGTCGATACTGATCAATCGGATGAAGGTGGCTGGGAGTTAGTCAATTTTTCGACGGGCCGCCCCTAGAAAAATTAGCC
>JANNFW010000723.1:0-2685 GCA_031380235.1 Rhodoferax sp.
CCACCGATGCTGGAGGCAAAAGATTGCCGCCATGAATTGTCGGGGCCGCTTTATCGCGCTTTCTTTGATGCAATCTCTAAGAGGGACTGGCTACTGCCGACTAAGCGCGTTCAATTAAGAACGCAATTGAAGTCTAGTCCTGCGTGTGGCAAATTTCAAGCGATTTTTACAATGGGTAACCCTGAATTTCGCCTGAATTTAGACCGATTTTTAAGCTGCGGATTTAGAATCTAGTCTCTATTTTATATAGACGAAAGTTATATAAAAGCATTTAGACTCTGCATATCCGTACTGAAAGACATCGGACAAACATTGCCGACACGACATGTGATCGGCACAATCAAAACGCTGCTCCCCTCATGGAGCTACAGCAGCGGCTTGATGGCATACCAACCCAAACGAGGTTGCCCTGCACTGCCCACCACCCCGGCAAGACCAGTTCAGGACAAGCTTGCGAACGAAGGAAGAGCTATGACAGCGCTATCTACACAACCAGGACAATTCAGCCAGTGGCTGCGCGGCACGAGTCGGCGCACGGGTCAACGGTTTGTCCAAGGCCTCTTTGAAATCACCCAAAACGGATTCACCTTAATCGGCCTGGCCGTGATGTTTGGTGCCATTACGTTGGCGTTTCACCCCGAAATCCGGCAAAGCGGCGAGCGCGCTTTAGGCAACTGGCTGCAAAGCCGCCAAGCCGTCGCCAGCATCGAAGACACCGGCATGGACGTTATGCCGGGCGCCATCGACCGCGCCACCGCGACCGACCCCGCCAGCCTGCCCAAGCAGCAAACCGCCCTCACCTACTGGCTGAGCAAAAAGTACCGCGTGGCCCCCGAGCCCGTGGCCGCTCTGGTCGCCGAGGCGTTTAGCCTCTCTAGCCGCACCAAGCTGGAGCCGACTTTGATTTTGGCGGTGATGGCGGTCGAGTCCGGCTTCAACCCGTTTGCGCAAAGCCACGTGGGTGCGCAGGGCCTGATGCAGGTCATGACCCGCGTCCACAGCGACAAATATGAGAGCTTTGGCGGCAAGCTGGCTGCGTTTGACCCCGTCACCAACCTGCGCGTGGGCGCGCGCGTGCTGCAAGAGTGCATAGCCCGTGCAGGCTCGCTGGAAGCAGGCCTTCGCTTTTATGTCGGCGCGGCCAACCTGGAGGACGATGGGGGTTACGCCGCAAAAGTGCTCGCCGAGCATGGTCGCCTCAAACAGGTAGCCGCCGGACGGGCTACTCCATTGGCTGCACCTCAAACCGCGACGATCTCTGCGCCCGTTGCGGCCGCTGTCAAAGCGCAAACCAGCGTCAAACCTGAGAGCGCTGAAAAGTCAGACGCACTGACAGACTCCTGATCAAGCCATGCGTTAAACTTGGCACGTGCGCAACTGGCGATAGGCATGAGGGTTTGAACAAACCTGCCATGCCGACGTGGGACACCACTGGGGAGCGCGCCACAATGGCACAGAGCCGTCGTGATCAGCCGTTCGCCTGGGCAGCCCTGGAATCATTGAATTTGATTCTCAGGTCCTTATCCACAGACCAAGGTGTCGAAGGACTGCCATGTACTCACGCACGATTCTTGTTGAACAAACCGATCCCGAGCTGTTTGCCGCCATTCAGGCTGAAAACGCCCGCCAAGAGCATCACATCGAGCTGATTGCCAGCGAAAACTACGCCTCGCCCGCCGTCATGGCCGCGCAAGGCAGCCAGCTCACCAACAAATACGCCGAAGGCTACCCTGGCAAGCGCTACTACGGCGGCTGCGAGCATGTGGACGTGGCCGAGCAATTGGCGATCGACCGTGTCAAGCAAATCTTTGGTGCCGACTGTGCCAACGTGCAGCCGCATTGCGGCGCGTCGGCAAACGAGGCTGTGTTTCTCGCATTCCTCACGCCCGGCGACACCATCATGGGCATGAGCCTGGCCGAAGGCGGTCACCTCACGCACGGCATGCCCCTGAACATCAGCGGCAAGTGGTTTAAGGTGGTCTCTTACGGTTTGAACGCGAAAGAAGAAATCGACTACGACGCCATGGAAAAAAAGGCGCATGAGACCAAACCCAAGCTCATCATCGCCGGAGCCAGCGCCTATTCACTCGCGATTGATTTTGAGCGCTTTGCCAAAGTCGCTAAAGACATCGGCGCGATCTTCATGGTCGACATGGCGCACTACGCGGGCTTGATTGCCGCAGGCATCTACCCCAACCCAGTGCCGCATGCGGACGTGGTCACCTCCACCACCCACAAAAGCCTGCGTGGCCCGCGCGGCGGCATCATTTTGATGAAGAGCCAGCACGAGAAAGCCATCAACAGCGCCATCTTCCCTGGCCTGCAAGGCGGCCCGCTGATGCATGTGATCGCAGCAAAAGCCGTCGCATTCAAAGAAGCCCTGGCCCCAGAATTCAAGATCTACCAGCAACAAGTCTTGAAAAACGCGCAAATCGTCGCAGAAACGCTGATAACGCGCGGCCTGCGCATCGTCAGTGGCCGCACCGAAAGCCACCTCATGCTGGTTGATCTGCGCGCCAAAGGCATCACCGGCAAAGAAGCTGAAGCGGTATTGGGCAGCGCCCATATGACCATCAACAAAAACGCCATCCCCAACGACCCGGAAAAGCCGATGGTGACCAGCGGCGTGCGCATTGGCACCCCTGCCATGACGACGCGCGGCTTCAAGGACGAAGAAGCTCGCAT
>JANNFW010000771.1:0-6240 GCA_031380235.1 Rhodoferax sp.
CATTACGATGCAACCTACACCGATGCAGACGGTCACCGGCATGTCCACGGAGCGAACTTGGGCATCTGTGCGAAGGCTTACCAGCGGGCCGGTGGTTTTAAAGCTTTGGAGAGCAGCGAGGACGTTGCGCTGGTCGATTCCCTGAAGGCAAGCGGCGCGTCAATCGCCTGGTCTGCCGCGCCACGGGTGTTCACCAGCGCCAGGCGGGTATTCCGCGCCCCTGGTGGCTTTGGCGCAACGCTTGCGCGCATTGATCAGGAGAGCCGAACACATATTCGCGAAAGGGCGGGTGCGTGAGTGACGGTTCAGGCAATAACACGCCTAAAGTCCCTTTGCCGGAAGATGCGCGCGTCGCACTGGAGGCGCTGAACCCAACCGCGGATGTATCAACCCAGTTGCATGAGCTGGTGAGGCTTGGGTTGGATGAATTGCCGCTGCCAGGCTCGGGTAAGACCTTGCAGCGCTGGCAGACATTGGCACTGGTCGCAGAACACAGCCTTTCGCTCGCCAAACTGTTCGAAGGGCATACCGACGCGTTGGCGATCCTGACCGAGCTTGATACTGCTGGTATTGAGCTAGCAGGCGCGACCTGGGGTGTATGGGCCGCAGAAACTGCAAATCAACGCGTGATCATTCAACCATCTCAGGCAGCCGCTGTGAAAATTGACGGCAGCAAATGCTGGTGCTCCGGCGCTCAAGCCCTGAGCCACGGGCTACTGACGGCCTGGCATGCCGATGGCCGCGGGCCCCAACTGGTGCGGGTTGCCATGGATCAGCCGGGGATCAGAGTATCTTCAGACGCGTGGCGGGCGGTTGGAATGTCGGCCAGCACCAGCGTTGACATCGCTTTTTCGCGGGTGGACGCACAGCTCGTGGGCGGCGTGGGTGATTATCTCAACCGTTCAGGCTTTTGGCAAGGTGGTGCCGGGATTGCAGCGTGCTGGTACGGCGGTGCACGGCTGTTGGGGGCTGCGCTGCATGATGCGTTATGCGAACTGCCAACATCCGCGCGGGGCCCATTCAGGCTGGCCGCACTGGGCAAAGTGGATCTCGCCCTGCAACGTACCGCGGCATTGCTCAGAAACGCCGCCCAGTGGATTGATGACAACCCGCTTGCCGATGCCAGTAGTGTGGCGTTGCGCGTTCGCCTGGCTGCTGAAGATTGTGCCAAGCAGGTGCTGGACGAAGCAGGGCGCGCGTTGGGAGCAGCAGCTTTTTGTCGCAATGCCCGCTTTGCACAGGCCGCCGCCGATCTCCCGGTTTTTGTGCGGCAAAGCCATGCTGAACGCGACTTTGCTGCATTGGCCGAACGACTCTTCTCACACGCAGGAAAACCGTGGTCGCTGTGAGCCATAAGCGCTTGATAGAGGGTAACGGCACTCCCGAATTGGCATGGCAGTCGTGGCTGCAGTCCGGCGAGATAACCGGTTGCACGCTACAGTCGTATTTGCAGCCCGGTGTTCGGTTGGTGGTGGTAGCGCCCCATCCAGACGATGAGGTGTTGGCGTGCGGCGGATTGATCGCGATGCACTGCGCGCAGGGTGGGGACATCTCGGTCATCGCCGTCACCGACGGTGAGGCGAGCCACAGCGATTCGTCGCTATGGCATGCCCAAAACCTGGCCGCGACGCGCTGTGCCGAGAGAATTGCGGGCCTGCGTCACCTGGGCCTTACCGATGTTGCTTTGACTCGGCTCGCCATACCCGATGGTCGGGTTTCCCAGCACACCCAGTGTCTTTCGCTGCGCTTGCAAGGGTTGTTTCGGCCTGAAGATGTCGTGGTAACCACATGGCGATTGGATGGACACCCTGACCACGACGCAACCGGTTTTGCAGCCTCGCTGGCATGCTCCGCTGTGGGCAGCCGCTTATTTGAAGCACCCGTCTGGATGTGGCATTGGGCAATCCCCCGAGACCCCTTGGTGCCATGGCAGAGATTGCAGCGTTTGCCGTTGACAGCTCAAGCACTTGACCGCAAAAAAAATGCGTTGTCCGCGCATGTGAGCCAACTGGATGAATCCAGCCGCGAGGGTGGGGCGGTTCTGGGCGCGTCGATTGTGCAAAGAGTCAATCGCCTGGAGGAGTATTTCTTTACTGCACAAGAGCGACCGCATGAAGCACACCGCCGAATACTTTGACGCTTTGTTTGAGGGCAATACCGACCCGTGGGGCTTCAAATCCCGCTGGTACGAGGCGAGAAAGCGCGCGCTGACGCTGGCATGCCTGCCACGGTGGAGGTACGAACGCGCGTATGAGCCTGGCTGTGCCAACGGTGAGCTGTCGGCTGCGCTGGCCACTCGATGTGACTACCTGCTGGTGACCGACGGTTCGCAAGGAGCTGTCAATCTGGCAAACGCCCGCCTGGGCGACCTCTCAAATGTGGAAGTGAAGCAAGCCTGGGTTCCATTGCACTGGCCGCTTCAAACGTTCGATTTGATTGTCCTGAGTGAGTTCGGTTTCTACCTTGATGCCAGCGATCTGGATTCTTTGGCGCAGAAGGCCGTGGCTTCGTTGCGGCCTGGCGGCACCGTATTGGCCTGCCACTGGCGTCGCCCCATTGAGGGTTGCGAATTCACAGGCGATGAAGTTCACCAGCGTCTTTCAAAGGAAATGGGGATGGCGCAGGTGAGCCACTTATTGGAGCCCGATATGCGGCTTGATGTGTGGAGCCACGACGCCCGCTCAGTTGCACAACATGAAGGCTTTGCGTGATTTCCCGTAATTTCAGATGATTGGTTAGTGGGATAACGCTGATGCAGCTCAGTTCCTGAGAGCCAGAAGAATTGATAACAGACGGTTGACGCGATCTTGCGAAGACAGCCTGAAGCGCGCCAAGGTCGGTATCTGCGACGGTCCAATCCTTACGGTGACAGAACCGGCTGGCGCCTTTTCAAAAGCCATTTCATCATTGACATCATCACCGACGACCAGCGCCTTGGACGCTTTGCAATCGTGCATGATCTCCAGTAACGCATCCCCCTTGTCGGGTGCTTGGGCCGGCATGATATTCATCACGTGATGGCCGTAAGTGGCACAAACCTGTTCGCTCACAGGTTCTATCAGTTCATCCAGCCACGAGCGGGCCATTGGGACATTGGGGGCAAGCGCATAGTGCAATGCCAGCGACAGCCCCTTGTCTTCCAGAACAATCCAGCGCGCCTGCATGGCTGCGCGGTGCCTGTGAAAATGCTCGCGGCAAGGATCGAGCCTTGCTTTCAAGACGGCAGATGCCGGTGCGTTGTCGCGTTCAGCGCCATGGTTGCCGAAAATATAGCGTGGTGTGAAGCCGAGCCGTGACTTCGCGTCTTCGATTGCCCGGCCCGTGATCACGCCCAGCGGCCAAACCCGCGACAGTGCTCGCAAGTGAGCGGCGGTATCCGCAGGCACCCGCGCGTCCGAGGCTACGGGCACCAGCGGCGCGAGCGTACCGTCCAAGTCAAATGCAAGCACAGAAGGGGTTGCCGACAGACGGTACACAGATAGCAAGCCCTGGGGGGAGAACAGGCCAGCCATTACGCACTCTCCATAATGTGGTGAGCATGCAAGTTGACGGTAAGACGGTTGGAGCCGTGCAGCAAGTGCGAGCCTTGCGGGGAAACGGGTGAGCGCAGCGCTGCGGCGTCCGTCAGCATACGCGCCGCCCACCGGTACACGTTGGCGCTTTTGACGGTGCTACGCAGCGAGCGCATACGCCGCCGCTGTTCGTCTTTTGGCATGGACAACGCCTGGTGCAGTGATTCAGCAACCTGTGCACTGTGGTACGGGTTGACGATCAAGCCTTCAGACAGTTCATCAGCAGCACCAGCAAACTGGCTCAATACCAAAACGCCTTGCTCGTCGTCTCGCGCCGCCACAAATTCTTTGCAAACCAAATTCATGCCGTCGTGCAGACTGGTCACAAGGCACACATCTGCCGCCCGGTAGAGTTTGTTCAGCGCTGCACGGTCATGGTGCCAGTCCAGTAACACGATGGGTTCAGAACCCAACGACTTAAACTTTGCATTGATGCGCGCAACCTGCGCACGCACTTGGCCTTGAAAGTCCTTGTATTCCTTCAACCCCGCGCGGGTTGTTGCGGCAACCTGCACAAAACGAACCAGGCCGTGCCACTGCGGTCGATTCGTCAGCAGCTCCTCAAACGCATGTAGGCGTTCGACAATCCCTTTGGTGTAGTCAAACCGATCAATTCCGATGATGAGTCGGCCTTCACTTGGCAGCAACCACTGTTTTTCAGCCGCTCGGCGGCAGGATTTGACACTTGGCAGGGCGGCAGCCGCTGTCGCCGTGGGCCAAGCGATGGATATCGGGTAGTTGCGCACCTGGGTCGTGCGGTCGCCATGAAGAACCTCCGCGGAGTCGCCATGGATTACCCGCCCGCCGACGCGCGCCGCCAAATCGGCGAAATTACGAGCATCCTGGCCTGTCTGCAAACCGACAATGTCACTGCCCAGCAGGCCATGCATCAGCTCATCCATCCAAGGGCACAACCCCATTTGTTGTGGGTGTGGCCAGGGGATATGCCAAAAACTGACGATGGTTGCCAGTGGAAGTTGAGCGCGTACCAGCGCAGGCACGAGCGCAAGGTGGTAGTCCTGTATCAGAACGATGGGGTCTTGCCCGCGCGCTTCACGTATGACTGCATTGGCAAACCGTGTGTTGACAGCCTTGTAATGCTGCCAGTCGGCCTCTTCAAAGGCAGGCCTCACATGCACCATGTGGCACAGCGGCCAAAGCCCGGAGTTGGAGAAGCCGTCGCAATGCCCTTGCTGCTCTTGTGGGGTGAGCCAGATCCGGCGTAGCTGATATGTCCCGTTATCGGAAGGAGCTGACCAACGGTCGGCGTCGTCCACAAAGACCCTGTCCATCTCGCCACTGCCGTGTGCAATCCAGGTGCCATTGCACGCTCGAACCACAGGCTCTAGCGCAGTCACCAGCCCACTCGCAGGTTGCGTCAGCTTAACTTCTCCCGCCACCACCTCGTGCGAAAAAGGCTGCCGATTGGATACGACAATGATCTGATCACTTGCCAGCCTTGAACCCAGTAGTCCGCGCAATGTCGGCGCATCCCACTCGGCGTCCACGTCCTGAGCCAGCTCGGGCGGCTTCTTTTGAATCAACCTACCCATCCGATGCAACGGCAACCGGGCATCACCGCAGACCGCCGCAAAACGCGGATCGTAATTCATAGAGTTCCTCGCAATGTCAAAATTCAAAACCCAATTGGGAGCATCGCCCAATGAATAGATTTGGGCTGTAGGAGACGGCCCCTAGTTGTGGTCGGAAGGGGGTGGGTTCCAGTCTTGCGATCAACAGGTCTCGCGATGCGAGGCTGAAAAAAAAGCCACAGACTTTTGGGCCTGTGGCTTATTGTTCCGAGCCGAATTGCTCGGATTGGAAAGCGCTTGACTAGCTGTAAACGTTCTGCGCGCGGTTGGCCTTCCAAGCCGTGCTGAGGTGGTTTGCGTCATCGTCACTGCGTGGACGCACGCCCATCAAAATTCCACCGTTGCGAATGCCTTCGTCGTACTCTTTCACGCGCTCTTCAGGCATATTCCAGCCGACCAACGCGCCGACAATACCGCCCGTGGCCGCACCGGCACCGGCACCTGCGATGGCGGCCGCAATCGGGCCAGCCAACACCAAGCCGAGGCCTGGGATGGCGATGGTGGTGCCCACAGCAGCAATTGCAGCCGCAATGGCACCCACCGTGCCACCAATCGCGCCGCCAACACCAGCACCTTCAGCGGCTTTGTTGCCGAGTTCAGTTTCGGCGCCCGCAGCAGCAAAATGCCGCTTTTTGGTTTCATCCGACATCACCACATTGATGTCGTCCTTGGAGTACCCGCGCTCCGACAACGTGTTGAAGCCGAGTTCAGCGCTTTCCCGGTCAGGGAAGAGACCCGTCATGAGAGGTTTTTCGTTAGCCATGGTTGATGTCCTTTAAAAAGTCTGGATAAATTGGAAGTAGCGGGGCGTTGAGATAGCGTTTTTCACGCTAGCGATCCCGCCACTGCGACCGTCCGTACGGCTGAATGAAGTTTCCCGTCAGATGCTTTTTATTTCTGCCAGACAAGACGCGGTTTTTGAAATGGCGCATAGACCGAACGCGGGTCAGATGGTTCCTACGCGCATCGGCCCAAACTTTGGTAAATGCGTTTTGCCATTGCCGCAGCGTAAACAGCCGTTCGTGTGAGGCTGGGACTATGTGGCCCAACGCACATACGTAAGCTGGGAAACAGAC
>JANNFW010000778.1:0-2778 GCA_031380235.1 Rhodoferax sp.
CGAAAGCCGCCGCCAAACCTTCGGAGATTTCTTTCATGCGCTTTTCCACGAGATCGATCAACTCGGTCGTGAAGGTGCGTACCGTACCCTCAAGTTTGCAGCTGTCGGGAATCACGTTTGTGGCTTCGCCAGCGTGAATCATGGTGACGGAGATCACGCCCGCATCAATCGCCTTCAGGTTGCGGCTCACGATGGTCTGAAAGGCCTGCACCATCTGGCAGGCAATCGGCACTGGGTCCAGCCCCAGGTACGTCAGCGCCGCGTGGCCGCCCTTGCCTTTGATGGTGATCTTGAACTCGTTGCTGGAGGCCATCACCGGCCCTGGACTCACGGCAAATTTACCAATCTGCGTGCCCGGCCAGTTGTGCATGCCAAACACAGCCTCGACCGGAAACTTCTCAAACAGCCCATCCTTGATCATCTCGCGCGCGCCGCCGCCGCCTTCTTCGGCGGGCTGGAAAATCAAATAAACCGTGCCATCAAAATTGCGGTTTTTGGCGAAGTGCTGGGCCGCGGCCAGCAGCATGGCGGTGTGACCGTCGTGCCCACAAGCGTGCATCTTGCCCGCATGCTTGCTGGTGTGGTCAAAGGTGTTGAACTCCTGCATCGGCAGCGCATCCATGTCAGCGCGCAGGCCAATGGCGCGGTTGGATGTGCCCGCTTTGATGATGCCCACCACGCCGGTGGTGCCCATGCCGCGGTGGATGGGAATGCCCCACTCCGTCAGTTTTTTGGCCACCAGGTCGGCGGTGCGAACCTCTTCAAAACACAGCTCGGGGTGGGCATGAATCTCACGCCGGATTGACGCAATGCCTGCGGCCTGGGTCACGATGGAGTCGATGATCTTCACGGAGGGCTCCTGAAATAGGTATGGAGCCCACAGTCTAGTACGACTTCCGCCCGCGCGCCTGTCGCAGGCTGGATACGCCGGCCTACCTTATGTTCGGACGCGGCCGTCGCCTGTCAACATCGACAATTCCACAAAACTGGAGGCGACGTGGTCTGTCGACGAAAAACTCACGTTAAAACCGCCATAAGACTGCGTGCCCAGCGACTCCAGCCCCGTAATCAGCGAATCGCGGCTGAGCTTGCCACTGGCTTTGCGCAGGCCTTCGGTGAATACCTTGGCAGCCAGGTAGCCTTCCATGCTGGAGAAGTTGGCCTGGTTATCACCTCCCGCTTTTTTGACCGCGTCCACAAACTCCCGCGTGATGGGACGTGCCGCGTTGTAGGGTGAAGGCATGACCTGGCTGACCACTACACCTGCGCCATCGCGGCCCAGTTCGTCCGCCAACGCCTGCGTGCCCACAAACGACACGTTGAAGAACGTGCCGCCGTAGCCCGCCTTGCGTGCCGCACGGATGAAGGCTGCGCAGGACTTGTAGGCGCTGATCTGCACGATTGCATCCGGGTTGGATGCCAGCAGCGTTTTAACGGCGGCATCCACTTCCACCGAATTACGCTCCACGGTGGCACGCGCCACAGTCTGCAGATTGCGTGAGGCCAGCGCCAGCACGGTGCCATCCAGCCCGGCCTTGCCGTAGGCATCGTTCTGGTAGAAAACCGCCACTTTCTTCAAATCAAGCGTGGTTTGCTGGCGCACGATCAGCTCCGTCTCATCGTTGTAGGAGGCTCGAACGTGAAAAACATATTTGTGCAACGGATCGCGCAGGCTCATGGCCCCGGTGAACGGCGCAAAAAACGGCACCTGCTCCTTTTTCGCCAGCGGCACGGCGGCCAGACTGGTGGGCGTGCCAATGTAGCCAAACAGGGCGAACACGTCTTCGTCGATCAGCTTGCGGGTGTTGGCAGCGCAGCGGTCGGGCTCATAACCATCGTCCATTTTGCGCAGTTCAATGGTTTTACCGCCTACACCACCTTGCGCATTGAGCTGGTCAAACCATACCATGGCACCGCGATTGAACTGGATGCCCAACTGGGCAGCAGGCCCGGTGAAAGCAGCCGATTGGCCCAGCACAATCTTGCCTGAACTTTGAGCGCGAACCGTGTTGAAACCCGCCAGTGCCGCAGCACTGGAAACGATGGAAAATTGTCGGCGTGTAATCATTTTCGGATTATCTGCGTCTGCCCCCGCATTCACAATACATACTCTGCCTTCCCGCGTGAACTCCATCACACCATGAACAGAACTCTGCTTGCCGTGCAAAAAGATTTGCAAATTAGCAACACCACCCAGGTGCTGGGTGCCTGCCCGCACGACTGCCCGGACACCTGCTCCCTGGTCACCAACGTTGAAAAAGGCATCGCCCTCAAGGTGCAGGGCAACGCCGCGCATCCGCAGACCGGCGGCGTGCTATGCACCAAGGTGTCTCGTTACACCGAGCGCGTTTACCACCCTGAGCGGTTGTTGTACCCGCTTAAACGCAGCGGCCCGAAGGGTTCTGGGCAGTTCGAGCGGGTGAGCTGGGAAAGCGCTTTGAGCGATATCGCTGCGCGGCTTAAAACCATTGCCGAGCGCGCGCCGAATGCCGCTGAAGCGATTCAGCCGTACAGCTATTGCGGCACCATGGGCGCGGTGCAGGGCGAGAGCATGGCGGCGCGGTTTTTCAACAAGCTCGGCGCAGCACAACTGGATCGCACCATTTGCGCTTCTGCCGGAGCGGAAGGCTTGACCCAGACTTTTGGCGGCAAAGTCGGCATGCGGGTCGAGTTTTTTGCCGACGCTAATCTGATTTTGATCTGGGGCAGCAATTCGATTGCCAGCAACCTGCATTTTTGGCGCTATGTTCAACTGGCCAAACGCAACGGGGCCAAGCT
>JANNFW010000785.1:0-2388 GCA_031380235.1 Rhodoferax sp.
CACAAAGCGTGACGATGAGCGCCCATGGCCGTTTGAGGGCGTAGGGCGCAGCCTCGCGCGACGTCACCGCAATCGATATTCGCAATACGGCAAACACCAGCCAGATCAGCGCCATGACTGCAACGACAACCAGCACCGACACCCAAATCGGATAGCTCTTCAGTGACACCCAGACGACGCGCGGAATCTGTAGCGCATCCCAATACAGGTTGATGTCACGCCCAAACAGCGCGGGCGCGGTGGTGTCGAAATAGCGACCAAACACCAGCAGTAGATAGCCCATCGTCAGCCCGGCAACTTGGCCGCGAGACAGCGCGCCGCGCCAGGCGACCAGGCTCAAAATCACCACCCACAGCAGCACAAACTCCGGGGCGAGGCGTTTGTCCAACTGCACAAACGGCGTGGGCCACCAGTTGGTCATGCTTAAGGCGGCATTGAGCACGAACAACGCCAGCAGCGCCTGCACCGCACGCTTGAAGCCAAACGGCGCTGAAGTATGAGAAGTCGTCAAAATCGACAATTAATTAACCTCCAGGTTTATTTTTGTTGAAAACCGAGTGAAAAACATCATTTTAAGCATCGAATTGGCATCTGGCTCTCGTAGATATTGCATAAGAAGCTATGATTTTTAACATTTCGACTCACTCAATCAAGACCGCATCATTCACCATATAGCCGCAAGTCATCAACCATCACGGACAATGTGTCGAGAGTCAACGGAAAATCTATCAAACAAGCCTGATCACCCGAAATGCCCCGCCTGAATCCACTGCCACCCGACACCACGTCAGAGCTTAAATCTCATTTTGACTATTTTCTGACCACGCTGGGCTTTACCCCCAACAGCGTGTTGACGATGCAGCGCAAGCCCAAGCTGGTCAAGGCTTTTGCCGATCTCAACGCCGCAGTGATGGATCCGAGTGGCGACGTTGATGTGGGCTTTCGCCGCTTGATTGGCCACGTCGTCAGCAAAGTGTCTGGCTGCCTGTATTGCCAGGCGCACACGCTCTTGGGTGCGCACAACAAAGGCGTTGGCGATGCCAAGCTGGCCGATGTGTGGAACTACGCCAGCAGCCCGCATTACAGCGAGCGCGAGCGCCTGGCGATGGATTTCGCACTGGCCGCATCCAGCCAGCCCAATGCGGTGACTGACGCGCAGTTCAAGCAGCTTCAGCAGCATTGGAGCGATGGCGAAATCGTCGAAATTCTGGGCGTGATCGCCATGTTTGCCTTCTTGAACCGCTGGAACGACACCCTGCAAACGCCGCTGGAAGCCCCCGCAGTCGCAGTCGCCACCAAAGCGCTAGGCGACCAGGGTTGGACGGCGGGCGGGCATCAGTAGTCAACGAATCGGCCTATGGGAATCGGCAAATACATTAAGGAAATCGGTCGCGGGCGCGACGGCGCACGGTCGCTCACGCGAGAGCAGGCGACGGATCTTTTCGGCCAGGTGCTGGATGGCGAGGTGACTGATCTTGAAATCGGCGGGTTCTGCCTGGCGATGCGCATCAAGGGCGAAACGGCGGACGAGATGGCCGGGTTTCTGGATGCGACTCACGCCAGGCTCAATCGCGTGCCAGATTCGGGTGGCAAACCTGTCATCGTGATCCCCAGCTACAACGGCGCTCGCAAGCTGCCCGTGCTCACACCATTGCTCGCACTGCTGCTGGCACGCGAGGGTTTGCCCGTTTTGGTGCACGGTACGGCAACGGAATCGAGCCGGGTCTACACATCGAAAGTGCTGGCAGCCCTCGATATTCATGCACAAACCGCTATAGGTGCGATAGCCAATGGCAGAGTCGTCTTCGCGCCAACTGGCGTGCTGTGCCCCGGTTTGCAACGGCTGCTGGAGGTACGCCGCGTGGTGAACCTGCGCAACTCAGCGCACAGCGTCGTCAAGCTGATGAATCCCTGCGCTGGCAAGAGCCTGTTGATCTCCAGCTACACCCACCCGGAGTACGCGCTGTCGATGGCTTCAACTTTTGAGCTGATGCAAAGTAACGCCATGCTGCTGCGCGGCACCGAGGGCGAATCCGTTGCCGACGCTCGGCGCATGCCGCAGATAGATGGCTTCCTGCGCGGCCAAAAAGTGCTGTTGCAAGAGGCGCAGGCGGGCACGCTGCCATCGCTGCCAGATTTACCCAAAGAGTTCGATGCGGACACCACGGCAACCTACATCCGCAGCGTGATGGCGGGCACCAGCGCAGTGCCAGCGTCCATCGCCAAGCAGGTGGAACACATCTTGCGTCTGTCCAAACAACTATGAACAACGGAAAAGTAACCCTGGTGGCGAATGGACAATGCACCCTCGTGGGTGCAGGCCCCGGCGACCCCGAGCTGCTCACGCTCAAAGCCATCAAGGCCATCCAAGCCGCCACCGTGCTGCTG
>JANNFW010000811.1:0-3828 GCA_031380235.1 Rhodoferax sp.
AAGTCTCCACCGTGCAAGCCTCCACGCTCAACGCTGCCTCGGGGCCCACCACCAACAAGCGCTCGATCGACACCAATGTGCTGGTGCAGGATGGCTCCATCGTCGTGCTGGGTGGCCTGCTGTCCGACGAGTATTCCGGCAGCGTCGAAAAGGTGCCGGGCTTGGGCGACCTACCGCTGTTTGGCAATCTTTTCAAGTCCGAATCGCGCAGCCGCAAGAAGACCAACTTGATGGTGTTTTTGCGCCCGGTGGTGGTGCGCGATGTCAGCAGCAGCGATGCGCTGACGGTGGATCGATACGACATGATGCGCACCACGCAGCAGGCCGCGCAGCCCGAGCCCAGCGTGATGGTGCCCGTGAACGAAGCGCCGCTGTTGCCCGAGCTCAACCCACGACCTCCCGGCACAGCGCCTGCCATCCAAAAGCAATGACCACCAGATACCCGCTGCCCTACGCCTTCGCCCGCACGCACCAGTTGCTGCTGGAGGAAGACGATGGCGACTTGACGCTGTGCCTGCACACCGCCTCCAGCGCTTCGGGCGCAAGCGAAGTCGGCCGAAAATTTGGCATGCACCACGTCGAGATGCATCCGGCTGATGTGCTGATCCAACGCATCAGCGCCGCCTATGCGCAGGGAGAATCCAGCGCCGCCACAGTGGTGAGCGAGGTGGAAAGCGATGCCGATTTGACGCGCATGATGCAGGACTTGCCAGCCATCGAAGACCTGCTGGAAACGGCTGACGACGCACCCATCATCCGCATGCTCAACGCGCTCTTGACGCAAGCCGCACGCGATGGCGCGAGTGACATCCACATCGAGCCGTATGAGCGCCATTCCAGCGTGCGCTTTCGCGTGGATGGCACGCTGCGCGAAGTCGTCAAACCGAATCGCGCACTGCACGCCGCCCTGATTTCGCGCCTGAAAATCATGGCCGAGCTGGACATTTCTGAAAAACGCATGCCGCAAGACGGCCGCATCAGCTTGCGCATTGGTACCCGCGCGGTGGATGTGCGCGTCAGCACGCTGCCCAGCGCGCACGGCGAGCGCGCGGTGCTGCGCCTGTTGGACAAATCAGAAAGCAAGCTCAACCTGGAAGCCGTGGGCATGCAAGGTGAGGTGCTGGCGCAACTGCAAAAGCTCATCGCCCAGCCGCACGGCATCATCTTGGTGACCGGCCCCACCGGCTCCGGCAAAACCACCACGCTCTACGCCGCGTTGAGCCGCCTGGACGCCGCCAGCAGCAACATCATGACGGTGGAAGACCCGATTGAATACGAGCTGTCGGGCATCGGCCAAACCCAGGTCAACGCCAAGATCGACCTCACCTTCGCCAAAGCGTTGCGCGCGATTCTGCGGCAAGACCCCGACGTGATCATGATCGGCGAAATCCGCGATTTCGAAACTGCACAAATCGCCATTCAAGCCTCGCTGACGGGCCATTTGGTGCTCGCCACCCTGCACACCAACGATGCCGCCAGCGCCGTGACGCGCCTGACCGACATGGGCATCGAGCCCTTTCTGCTCAGCTCATCGCTGCTGGGCGTGTTGGCGCAGCGGCTGGTGCGAAAGCTATGCGTGCATTGCAAATTGGAGGATGCCGAGAAGGCGTCTTTCCATCCCGTCGGCTGCTCCCACTGCGGCCACACCGGTTACCAAGGCCGCACGGGCGTGTTTGAGCTGCTGGTCACCAACGATGCCATCCGCGCGCAAATCCACCAAAAAACCTCAGAAGCAGAAATCCGCACCGCCGCCCTGCAAAGCGGCATGAGCCTGATGCGCGACGACGGCGAGCGTCTGGTGCAAAGCGGCGTGACCTCACGCGAAGAGCTGGTGCGGGTGACGCGGGATTGAGGGTTTAATTCCGCATGCTACATTAGTAATAGCATACTATTGAATTTATCCGGGAGCTAGAGGGCTAAAAACTTGTTTATTTAGCCAAATTTGGCGGTTTTTGAAAATTTATTAACCTAGGAGTTAATAATTGGCTGAACTGGCACTGACAGCCTAATTCAGCTTCGCCCCCGCTTCAAACCACTGCTTGATCAACAGCCGCTCCGCATCCGTGATGCCCGTCGAGTTGTTCATCGGCATGATCTTGGTCACCACTGCTTGCTGGTAGACGTTTTGCGCATGCCGCTTCAGGCTCTCGGGCGAATCAAGCCGCACGTTTTTCATTTGCACTTGGGCACCGTGGCACATCAGGCAACGCTGCTCCATCACTTGTTGAACGGCAGCCATATTGGCGACCTGGGAGGCTGGGGTGTTCGTTGAAGCTGACGTGGACGCTTCTGGTTTCAGCCAGACGATCACGCCCACAATCACCGCGATCCCCACCAATGCGTAGGCCAGCGGATTGCCGTTGCGGCCTAGCTTGAAACCGTGACGCATCACGAAAAACTGGCGGATGGCGGCCCCCGCGAACATCATCAAAATCAGGATCAGCCAGTTCTGCGGATGCGTGTAAGTGAAGCTATAGTGCCCGCTGAGCATCGCGAACAAGACCGGAAGCGTGAAATAGGTGTTGTGCACGCTGCGTTGCTTGCCGCGCTGGCCGTGAATCGGGTCAACCGGCAGCCCCGCCTTGATCTGCTCAATCACCTTTTTTTGCCCCGGAATGATCCAGAAAAACACGCTGGCGCTCATGGCGGTGGCCAGCATCGCCCCCACCAGCAAGAAGGCGGCGCGACCTGCAAACCAGTGGCAGGCCAACCAAGAGGCGATGCAGACCAAACCTAACACGAGCGCGCCCACAATCGCATCACCATTCTTGCGCTGCCCGAACACACGACAAATCACGTCGTACAAAATCCAGAAAACAACCAAAAACGAGAGCGCGACTATGATGGCAGTAGCGGGTGCCCAGTCCATTTTTGATTTGTCGATCAAATAGGTGCTTGCACTCCACAGATACGATACGGTGAACAGCGCAAAGCCGGAGAGCCACGTTGAATAGCTCTCCCAGTAGAACCAGTGCAAGTGGCTCGGCAGCTTGGGAGGTGACACGGCAAACTTGACGGGGTGGTAAAAGCCACCGCCATGCACCGCCCAGAGCTCACCGCTCACGCCTTGTTTTTTCAAATCCTCGTCCACCGGCGGCGTGAGGCTGCTGTCTAGAAACACGAAGTAAAACGATGAGCCAATCCAGGCGATCGCGGTGATCACATGCACCCAACGCAGCAGCAAGTTGGCCCAATCGAGCAGGTAGCTTTCCATGATTAATCTTTAGTTCAAACGGTCGCTTTGAATCGTGAGTGTATGCACTTTTTGTATCAAATCGAGCCTCCTACAGCTCAAGCAAAAGTTGCGCCGCGACGGCAACAGCAATGACTTCGGGCAGCTTGGAGTCGATGCCCGCCACACCAATCGGGCAAGTCACCCGGTTTAACTCATCGGGCGAAAAACCACGCGCTTCAAGCTGATGGCGAAACCGCGCCCATTTGGTTTTGCTGCCAATCAGGCCGATGAAGGGCAGGTCGCGGCGCTCGCGTTGGCGCATCAGGCATGCGGCGACCACGTCCAAGTCCTCCGCGTGGCTGAAGCTCATGATGAGGACTCGCGAGCCGGCATCGAGCGCGGCGACGGCACCCTGAACCGGGTCGGAATGCTCGCAGCGCACGTGCGGGGGCAAGCCGAGGGGAAAAATCTCGTCACGGCTGTCTATCCAAGTGACCTCAAACGGCAAATTCGCCAGCACCTGAACCAGCGCTTTGCCCACATGGCCACCGCCAAAAAGAGCGACGGGGCGTAACGCCAATGTCAGGCGGGTGCGCAGTTCGTCTACCTGCTGCCGATGTACCAATTCGAACTTCAAATGCACCTCGCCGCCG
>JANNFW010000701.1:0-1851 GCA_031380235.1 Rhodoferax sp.
ACTGGAAGGTATTGCCGCGCGCGCGCCGGATCGACTGGTGGTATCCCCAGGCCCGTGCACGCCGAAGGAAGCGGGTATTTCCGTTGCCGCCATCACGCACTTTGCGGGCAAGCTGCCGATTCTGGGTGTGTGCCTGGGCCATCAGGCCATTGGCGCGGCGTTTGGCGGCAACATCATCCGCGCGCAGCAGCTGATGCATGGCAAAACCAGCGTGATCACCACCACGCAAACCGGCGTCTTTGCGGGTCTGCCCGAGCAATTCACCGTCAACCGTTACCACTCCCTGGCGATTGAACGCGCCACGTGCCCCCGCGAGTTGGCCATCACCGCCTTGACGGACGATGGCGAAATCATGGGCGTGCGCCACACCGGCTTTGCTGATGCGGTGAGAATCGAGGGCGTACAGTTTCACCCGGAGTCCATCCTCACCGAGCATGGGCATGCGATGTTGCGAAACTTTTTGATGTAGGATCAGTGGTATCATTGGCAATACCATGAAAAGGGTGCCCAGAATCGTTATTGACACCAATGTTCTGGTGTCTGCGCTGCGGTCACGCCGTGGATGGTCGTTCGATCTGTTGGAGCGAGTTGGCAGCGGGCAATTTGAGCATGTGATAACTGTGCCGCTGGTTATGGAGTATGAAGATGTGCTCAACCGCAATGGCATGGTTCCTGTATCAAATGCGGCGGTGAGCGACGTGCTGGATTTCATTTGCGCCAGCGGGTTGCGTCAGCAAGTTCATTTTTTGTGGCGACCGAAGCTCACGGACGTGCGTGACGACATGGTGTTGGAAGCCGCATTCAATGGTCAATGTGAAGCTATCGTGACATGGAATCTTCGTGATTTTGTGCCTGCCAGTGCTATTGGGATTGAAGTGTTGAGCCCTGACCTATTTGTAAAGCGTTTGAAGGAGCCGAAACCATGAGTGCATTGAGCGTCCGTTTGCCGGAGTCTCTCCACAAGCATGCCAAACAGTATGCCGCTTTGGAAGGAATTTCAGTGAATCAGCTGATCAGTTCAGCGTTGGCCGAGAAGCTTTCGGCGCTTGCGACCGAGGACTACCTGGAGCTGCGCGCTAAGCGTGGCAGCCGCGTTAAATTTGGTGCAGCGCTGGCGCAAGTGCCGGATGTGGCGGCCGATCAAATGGATCGACGCTAAACAACCTGTCATTTAAAGGCACCCATGACCCCCACCATCGACTTGCGCAGCGATACCGTCACCCAGCCCACGCCCGCCATGCGCGAGGCAATGATGTTGGCCCCGCTGGGTGACGATGTGTTTGGCGACGACCCGACAGTCAACGCGCTTCAAGAAAAGATCGCCGCGCTGCTGGGCTTTGAGGCCGCGCTGTTTGTGCCCACTGGCACGCAGAGCAATTTCTGCGCGATCCTCTCGCACTGCCAGCGGGGCGACGAGTACATCGTAGGCCAAATGGCGCATGCGTACCGCTGGGAAGGCGGGGGCGCGGCGGTGTTTGGCAGCGTGCAACCGCAGCCGCTGGAGCATCAGCCGGACGGCACGCTGGCGCTGGCCGATATCGAAGCGGCCATCAAGCCCGATGACGCCCACTTTGCCCACACCCGCATGCTGACGCTGGAGAACACCTGGGGTGGCAAGCTGCTGCCTTTTGCCTATGTCAAACAAGCCACCGACTTCGCAGCGAGCAAGGGCCTGACCCGGCATCTGGATGGCGCGCGGTTGTTCAATGCTGCGGTGGCCCAAGCGGCGGCGAATGGAACTGATCCTTACATCGAGGCACGCCAGATCGCCCAGTGCTTTGACAGTGTCTCAGTATGCTTCAGCAAGGGCCTCGGTGCGCCTGCGGGCTCCACGCTGTGCGGCTCCAAAGC
>JANNFW010000063.1:0-2318 GCA_031380235.1 Rhodoferax sp.
TCGATGTCGAAAGCTGCGAGGTGTAGAAAAACGCGATCACCAAGATGGCACCCAGGTCATCCAGAATCGCTACCGCGGTTAAAAATACTTTGAGCGATGCAGGCACGCGGCTGCCCAGCAGCACCAGCACGCCCAGTGCGAAGGCGATGTCTGTCGCAGTGGGGATGGCCCAGCCGCGCAGCGCCACGTCATCGCCCCAGTTGATCGCGGTGTAAATCAGGGCGGGCACGATCATGCCGCCCAGCGCTGCGCCTGCGGGCAAGATGGCCTGGCGCACGGTGCGCAACTCGCCTTCCACCAGCTCGCGCTTGATCTCCAGGCCCACCAGAAAGAAGAACACCGCCATCCACAACTCGTTCACCCACACCAGCAGCGGCTTGGACAGCACCAGCGCGTCGCCGCCAATGCGCAATTCGCCCGGCATCTGCAGGAATCGTTCGTAGCTGCCGCTCCACGGCGAATTGCTCAGAATCAGCGCGGCGAACGCAGCCAGCGCCAAAACGATGCCCCCCATGGACTGCGAATGGATGAACTCGCTGAGTTTGCGTTGAATTTTTTTGAGCATGTTGACGAGGGAGGACTGTGGGCCGCGCAGAGTGCGTGTGTCATTTCGATAAAATCACTCTGATTGTCCCGCAGCCTGCGGACACGCCCAGCGGTGTTTTCAGCCAAACCCCTGCTGCCCTTAAGGCTCCACAACCCAATTTCAGCACGCCATGACCACCATCAAAGCCAACGACCTGATCGAGTCCGTCGCCGCCGCGCTCCAGTACATCAGTTACTACCACCCGGCTGACTACATCACCCACCTGGCGCGGGCCTATGAGCGCGAGCAAGGCCCTGCCGCCAAAGACGCGATTGCGCAGATTTTGACCAACAGCCGGATGAGCGCGATGGGCCATCGTCCGGTTTGTCAGGACACAGGCATCGTCAACGTGTTTCTAAAAATCGGCATGAACGTGCGGCTGGAAGGCTTCACCGGCACGCTGGACGATGCCGTGAACGAAGGCGTGCGCCGCGCGTACATGAATGTCGACAACCCGCTGCGTGGCTCGATCGTGGCAGACCCGCAGTTCGACCGCAAGAACACCCATGACAACACCCCCGCCGTGATCAATGTGGAGTTCGTGCTGGGCGACAAGCTGGACGTGACCGTGGCGGCCAAAGGCGGCGGCTCCGAGAACAAATCTAAACTCGCAATGCTCAATCCAGGCGACTCGATTTTGGACTGGGTGCTCAAAACCGTGCCCACCATGGGCGCAGGCTGGTGCCCGCCAGGCATGTTGGGCATCGGCATTGGCGGCACGGCGGAGAAAGCGGTGCTGCTAGCCAAGCAAAGCCTGATGGAAGACATCGACATGTACGAGCTGCAAGCCAAGTCATCGTCGGGCGCGGTGTTGACGAAAGTCGAAGCGCTGCGGCTGGAGCTGTTTGAAAAAGTCAACGCCCTAGGCATCGGCGCGCAAGGCCTAGGCGGCTTGACCACCGTGCTGGACATCAAGATCAACATGTACCCGACCCACGCGGCGGGCAAGCCGGTGGCGATGATCCCCAACTGCGCCGCCACCCGGCACGCGCATTTTGTGATGGACGGCAGCGGCCCGGTCTACCTTGACCCGCCGAGCTTGGACATCTGGCCCGACGTGCACTGGGCACCCGATTACGTCAAGAGCAAAAAGGTTGATCTCAACACCTTGACCAAGACTGAAGTGGCCAGCTGGAAGCCCGGCGACACGCTCTTGCTCAACGGCAAAATGCTCACCGGCCGTGATGCCGCCCACAAGCGCATCCAGCAGATGCTGGCCACAGGAGAAACACTGCCCGTAGATTTCACCAACCGCGTGATCTATTACGTCGGCCCGGTCGATCCCGTGCGCGACGAAGCCGTCGGCCCCGCTGGCCCCACCACCGCCACCCGCATGGACGGCTTTACCGAGATGATGCTGGCGCAAACCGGCCTGATCGCGATGATCGGCAAAGCCGAACGCGGCCCCACGGGCATTGAAGCCATCAAAAAGCACAAAAGCGCTTATCTGATGGCCGTAGGCGGCGCAGCGTACCTCGTGAGCAAAGCCATCAAAACCGCCAAAGTGCTGGGCTTTGCCGACCTGGGCATGGAAGCCATCTACGAGTTTGACGTGGTCGACATGCCAGTCACGGTGGCCGTGGACGCAGCCGGAACCAGCGTGCACAACACCGGGCCGGCAGAGTGGCAAAAGCGGATTGCAACGGGCGAGTTCAAAGGGATTCCGGTGTCGGCTGGGTGAAGACTTCATTGCATCTTTGCTATATTTAGTATATCTACATATGCAATATAT
>JANNFW010000084.1:0-9220 GCA_031380235.1 Rhodoferax sp.
ATCTGCTGGATCAGGCGGAAAGCGCGGCGCGCAAAGGCATCGCGCTGTGCCGCAAGGAACCGTGGGCGCACCACGCGCTGGCGCACGTGATGTTGACGAATGGCCGCATCAGCGAAGGCCAGGCCTTCATGAACGAAGTGAGCGATACCTGGACGGGTTTGAACTCCTTCATGGTCACGCACAACTGGTGGCACCAGGCGCTGTTTGGGCTGGAGCTAGGCCAGCATGAAGACGTGCTTCGCCTGTATGACGAGCACGTTTGGGGCGTGGCCAAAGACTATTCGCAGGATCAGGTGAATGCGGTGTCGCTGCTAGCACGGCTGGAGCTGTGCGGCGTGGATGTAGGCGAGCGCTGGCAAAACGTGGCGGGCTACCTGAAGACGCGTGTTAACGATCACGTACTGCCGTTTCTGGATTTGCATTACCTGTATGGCTTGGCCCGCGCGGACATGCCAGAAGCTGGCGAGTTGATACGCAGTTTGAAGGATCATGCGGCCAGTAAAGCGCAGTCCGAATCTGTGTGGGAGCAGGTTGCAGTGCCCGCAGCACGGGGATTGCTCGCTCACGCGCTAGGCGATTTCCCGCGCGCCGCAACGCTGCTTGCGCAGGCCGTACCCAAGCTTGCTGCAATTGGCGGCAGCCATGCGCAGCGTGATTTGTTTGATCAAATTTATCTGGATTCGCTGATGCGATCTGGCCACTGGGCGGCTGCGCAGCAAATCGTGCAGCAGCGCCTGCGCGGGCACCCCGAGTCACTTCGCATGAAGCGCCAGGGCGAGCGGATTTACGCCTCGCTCGGGCTGCCAACATCCGTCGCCAGTTTGACCTGATCGTAGACCGGCTGATCGGGCATGCCGTCCAAGTGGCGCGCGTCAGCCCAATCGGTGATCTCAAACTTCAACGCACCGTCGCGCTCAAAACTGCGCACTCGGTTGATGCCGCCATTGGGGATCTCTGCCACGCGTGGGCCGCTCAAAACTGGATCCGGCGCGGTGCGGTAGATCATGTCCAGCACGCCACCGTGCGTCACCACCAACAGCGTTTTCTGGGGATACGTTTGCGCCAACAGCGACATCGCCCGCATCACCCGCGCGTGGAACTGACGCGCGGTCTCGCCACCGTCTACCGTGTAGTCGGCGTCAAACTCCGTCCAGCGCGTCCACACATCAGGCAGCGTCTGCTGTATCTCGGGCACGCTCATGCCTTCCAGCTTGCCAAAGCTCTGCTCGCGCAAGCCTGCGTTGAGTTGTGCAGCCAGTGCGGTTTGCATGGATCGCAGCGCGCTGATGGGCGCGGCGGTCTGTTGGGTGCGCAGCAGGTCGCTGGCGATCAGGTGGTCTGCGAATTCATGCGCTAGCCGCTCGCCCACGCGGCGCGCCTGCTCTTGACCCACCGCGTTCAGCGGTACATCAAGCTGGCCTTGAAAGCGAAGCTCGCGGTTCCAGTCGGTTTCTCCGTGGCGAATCAGGATGAAGTCAGTCATCCTCCGATTGTCAGGTCTCGCTTGCGTCCTCGTCACCAGCCGCGTCGTTAACATTGGTTTCAACGGGGAAAGACTTGACAATCACAACGGGGACCCCCGCAGCATGTAAAACCTCGTTCGACACCGAGCCCAACAGCGCGCTGCGCAGGCTGCTGGTGCCGCTAGCCCCCATCACCACCATGTCGCAGCCAAATCGCTCCACGATATCCACGATGGTGTGCGCCGGGTCGCCGCTGGCCACTTCGCGTTCAACTTCAATGCTCGCCTCAACCAACAGCAAGCGGGCGGCCTCCAGCGTGTGCACGCCCGCTGCTGCGCTTGCGCGCTGCAAGGCCTCGGGGTCTTGCACGACTACCATCTCATACAAGCTGCTGGGCTCCTGCACATTAGCCAGCACAACGCTGGTTTGCAGGCCATCCTTTGCAAGGCGGATGGCGAAACGCACGGCCTCCAGCGACACAGCCGAACCATCGACAGGCAGTAGTATTTTCATCAGTTGCTCCTGGAAGACAATGACAGGGACATCCCGCCGTTCACCCCAATATACGCTCGTTGATTGACAGGAAATTTTGAATGACACAACTCCTTCTTCTTCCTGGCCTGGCCTCCAACGCGGTCATGTGGCAACACCAGCTCGCCGTTTTGCCGCGCGAGTTGAACACGCACGTTACCGACGTTCACTCACGGTTTGGCACGATTGGCGACATGGCGCAAGCGCTGTTGCAAGAGCACGCGGGTGAACTCATCCTGTGCGGTGCCTCGATGGGCGGCATCGTTGCGATGGAAGTGGCGCGCCAGGCACCGAGCCGCATCAAAGGCATGGCGCTCCTGGGCACCAACGCGCGGCCCGAAACGCCTGAGATGGCCAAGCTGCGCGAAGCGGCCATCGAGTTCTTCAAGCAAGGCCGCGTCAAAGAAGTGTTGACCGTCAACCTGCCCATGGCGTTTCATCCCAGCCGCGCGGGCGATGCGGCGTTGACCCAAACTTACCTCGACTTCGTCCTCGCCGCAGGCCCTGAGCAACTCATCCGCCAAAACCGCGCCATCATGTCCCGCCCCGATGCGCGACTGCATTTGCCGCAGGTGACGTGCCCCACGTTGGTGATTTGCGGCGATGCAGACCAGCTCACCCCGCCCGAGTGCTCGCGCGAGATTGCGGCGTTGATTCCAGGGGCGGAACTCGTAACGATCGACCACTGCGGCCACATGTTGACGATGGAGCGGCCTGATGCGGTGAATGCGACGCTACTGGGTTGGTTGGAGCGATTTGGAGTTAAAAATTAACCCGCAGGTTAGTTTTCGGATTAAAAAAGCAAATTTCACCCAAATTTAAGACCAAATAAGCCTCTAGCTCTCGGATAATACGCGTAAGCAGCTATATATAAAATAGCAATCAATCCTTCGGCAAGCTCTTCACTTTGTCCAGCAGCCGCTGGTGCACCGACGGCGACACAAACTTCTCTACCTCGCCACCCAAGAGCGCGATCTCGCGCACGAAGGTGCTGGAGACGAACTGGTATTTGTCGCTGGGGGTGAGGAAGACGGTTTCTACATCGGGCATCAGCGTGCGGTTCATGCCGGCGAGTTGGAACTCGTAGTCAAAGTCTGTTACCGCCCGCAGGCCGCGCACAACCGCTTTGGCACCGCGCGCCACCACGAAATCGCGCAGCAGGCCGCTGTAGCTGTCCACCTCGACTTGGACGTGGTCTTTGGCGACTTCGCGCACCATCTCCAGCCGTTCTTGCAGGCTGAACAAGGCGTTCTTTTTGTGATGGCCTGCCGCCACGGCCACGATCACTTTGCCAAACAGTTGCATGGCCCGGCGCACGATGTCTTCATGGCCACGGGTGAGGGGATCGAACGTACCGGGGTAGACGGCAATCACGTTGTTGGCCATGGGGAATCCTGTTCAAACCAATGAGAGCCATAGCGCGGGACCAAGTTGCCCCGCGCTTTGAGAGGATCATTGCGCCGGATTATGCAGCTTTTCGCTGGAGCAAATGCGCGTGCACTGCGCCTGCTTTCAGATGGCGATGGATCACGAGATTGGCGGTCTCAAGCTGCGCATCTGTCCATTTACTTGCTGCTTCAAGGTAGACAAAACCAGTTGCCGTCACCGCGCGTCCGGCAGCTTGCACGATGGAGTCGTAAAGGCCGGAGTCAAACGGTGGATCGAGCAAGATCAAGTCCATGCTGTTGGCGTTGAGAGCTTTAAGCGCCGCCACGCCATCGCCGCGAACGATCTGGGTGTTGCTGGCCTGTAGCTGGGTTTGCACCTTTTTGAGTTGATCAACCAAGGCACCATCATGTTCAACCAACCGCACCTCCAGCGCGCCGCGCGAGGCCGCTTCAAAGCCCAATACACCCGTGCCCGCAAAGGCATCCATGCAGCGCCAACCCGTTAGGTCCTGGCCGAGCCAGTTGAAAAGCGTCTCGCGCACGCGATCCGGCGTGGGGCGCAGGCCAGGCTTGTCTGCCACCTTCAGCTTGGTGCGCTTCCACTGGCCGCCGATGATTCGAATTTCGTTGCGCCTTTCTTTGCCGATGTCGTTGCGCATTTGATGCGTTTGCGAACCTGCCACATGCTTCGGTTCGGTGGCTTGGGCCGGCTTGGCTGGCGCGGCGGGGGTTCTTGTTTTCATAAGTGCAGCTTACCCGAACAGCCTGGGGTCAAAGGTGAACGGATTCTTCTCCACCACCAGATTCACGTCAGCGAAATCCGGGTGGGCTGGATTGAGCAGCAGGTTATTTTCTGCGGGCTCAACGAAGGATGGCACCCACAGCCCCAAGCTCGATTTTGATGCCAGCCAGCGCATCCCGATGGCCTGCGTCACTGCCTCGTTTTGTCGCCAGTTGACTGGAAGCGCCAAGTCGGACACAAGCTTCAGCTCAGATTTTTGGGGAATCTCCAGCCGCATCAGCGCCATGTTCTTGGGCATGACACCGTTGCAGTGGACGCGCCGCTCAAGCTGGCACAAGGCTCGGCCGGATGCGCAATACACAAGCTGCTGACCGCCGTTGCAGCCTGCGTGCCAGCGACCATCCCCCAGCGTTGAGCCAAATCCCAGTTCGGCAAGCGTTAACGCACGCGAGTAGCCTATGCGCCACACCAGCACGTTCAAACCCGCACCCTCAAACCCGCGCCGTCAAACAACACCGCCGTATTTGATCGCGATCAGGATGTCCTTGACGCGGCGCGAGCCAAACGATGTCTTGGCCGATTCCAGCGGACTCTCGCCGTCCAACATGGGGTGCGGCTTGCGCAACCAAGTCAACGCTGCGTCCTCCGACTCAAACGTGTCGTTGGCTATGTCTTCCAACTCCAGCAGGCGCAGCACATTTTCGGCAGAATGGGTGGGCAGCGGCAGGTCTTTGCCCGCGCGGCGCAGCGCGGTCGTGCGATCCATGTCCAACATGCTGACCAGTTCACCTTTGCCGATGGCGAGGTAATCAGACAGCGGCGCGATGACCTGGCTGGAGATGCCACGCTTGAGAATGCGCAAGGCCCGCTCATTGCTGAAAACATGACTTTGGGGCAGCGCTGTACCTGACGCTTTTTTTGCCTTGCTGCGTACGGTAGACAGGGTCAAGTCGGGCTCAATAATGTGCCATACCGCACTAAGGGATCGTGTGCGCAAGGCGGCGACAGGCTGGCTGATTGCAGAGGTCATGATGCAATTACATCACAAATAATAGTCAAATGCAACATCTGGCAAAGATTAACCGAAGTGGATTACCTGACATCGACAACACTACTTTGCGATGTCCGCGCCGCCCACCACCACCGTTACCATGTTGGCGGGCTGCAATTTGCGCGCGAAGGCGGTTTTGACATCGGCCAGCGTGATTTTCTCAACCGCTTTTGTCCAGGTGTCCAGATAGTCCAGCGGCAGCTTGTTCCAGGCGATGTTGCTCACGTTGTCCAGCAGCTTGGCATTGGTGTCGATGCGCAGCGCAAAGCCGCCAATCAAAAAGCCTTTGGCGGCCTTTAGCACGCTGGCACTCGGGCCGTCGGCCACAAACTTCGCCAGCACCTCACGCGAGACTTGCAGCGCTTGGTTGACCTGATCGGGCCGCGTCTGCAGGCCAATGGTGAACGCTCCGGCATGCAGGGCCGGGGAGAAATAGCTGTAGACGCTGTAGCTCAAGCCCCGCTTTTCGCGCACTTCATTGGTCAGGCGTGAGACAAAATCGCCACCACCCAAGATGTAGTTGCCCACCGTCAGTGCGAAAAAATCGGGGTCATCGCGCTTGTAGCCGGGCTGGCCAATCAGCACATGGGCCTGGGCCGAGTCGAAGGCGATGCGCTCGTCTTTGGCTTGCGTGAGCGCTGCGATTTCAGGCACGCTGGGCCACGCGGCGCAGTCAGCAGGCGTGGCTGCTGGTGTGCGCGACATCAACTCAGTCACCATCGCATCCGCCTGCGCGCGCGTGACGGCACCCACAATGCTGACCACCGCGCGGCAGGGCAGCACGGCGCGGGTGTACAGCGCTTTCATGTCGTCCACCGTGATCTTGGCAAGCGACGCTTCGTTCACGTCAAGGCCATACGGATGCGTGCCATAAACCGCTTTGGCAAACGCACGGTTGGCCAGCGTGGCGGGTTGCGTGTTGGCTTCTTTGATACTGGCGACCAGGCGCTGGCGGTTGCGCTCCCAAATGTCGGGTGCGAAGGAGGGTTCGCCCAATTGGCGCGCGGCCAGTGCGATGACTTTGGGCAAGATGTCTGGGAAGGTCAGCGATCTGAACGAAAAGCTCATGCGGTCGCTGGTGGCGTTGCCGCCGAAGGACGCGCCCAGGTCGGCCCATGCCTCACCCAAGCCGTTTTCGTCCAATGCAGGTTGACCTTTGGCAGCCAGCACGCCCAGCGTCGATTGGCTGGCTGTAACGCTCGCCAGGCCTGCCTTGTCTGCCGGGTCGCGCCGCCCGCCCGCGTCAAAATCGATCTTCACATCCACCATCTGAATGGCCGGGCTTTCGACGAGATAGATGCGCGTGCCAGAGGGCTGCGTCCAATGAATGATGGGGATGGCGGCCAGCGCGGCGGCGGGCAACAGCAGAGAGCTCGTTATTAGAAGAACCAACGTCAAGGCACGGTTCATAAAGTTGAAAATGTGTTTCATGAGAATGTTTGCTCAGCGAAGCGGGCCGGATGCGGGTGGTCGCGGCTTACGGTTCTTGTCGATGGGCTGCGGCCGCAGAATGGCAACGGTGAGCTGGTCATCACCAAAATACTTTTTCGCAACCGCTTGCACCTGCTCGGGCGTGACGGTGCGCAGGCGCGCGATCAGACGCTCATCCGCATCCAGCGGTTGGCTTTGAATCCACTGCGCGCCCAGCGTGGTGGCCTGGCTCACCACCGAGTCTTTTTTGTAGACCTCGCTGGCAATCCACTGTGTTTTGACGCGGTTCAGCTCGGCCAGGCTGACACTGTCTTTCGCGATGCGTTCGATCTGCGCACGCAGCGCAGCTTCGACCTGCTCGGGCGTCTTGCCGTCAGACGGTACGCCCTCCAATACAAACAGTTGCGGGCCCCGGCCCCACAGGCCGTTGTAGCTGCTGGCACTGTCGGCCACGCGCTCGGGGCCTTGCATCAACGCGCGGTCAAGGCGCGCGCCGCTGTAGCCATCCAGCACGGCCGACAAAACCGTCAGCGCGAGCGCATCGGTTTGCGGATCGGGCAGCTTCTCACCGGCTTTCGCCAGTGAATCCAGACTCGGCACTTTGAACGCCAGCGACACGAAAGACTGCTCCGCCGGGGCTTTGAAGTCAATGCGGCGCAGGCCCGTTTGCGCGGGCTCCACGCGCGGTTTGCGCTCGGGCACCGCGCGCTTAGGGATAGGGCCGTAGTATTTTTTTGCCCACGCGCTGGCCTGGGCCACATCGACATCGCCTGCAATCACCACCGCTGCGTTGGCGGGTACGTACCAGCGTTTGAAAAATTCACGCGCATCGTTGGGCGTCATCGCATCCAGATCGTTCATCCAGCCGACGATAGGCCGCCGGTAGGGCGATGCGACAAACACCGCCGCCGCGTGCGCCTCTTCCATCAGTGCGCGCGGGTCGTCATCCGTGCGCATGCGCCGCTCTTCTTTCACCACTTCGATTTCTTTGGCGAACTCTTTGTCGCTCCATTGGCTGTTGCCAAAGCGGTCGGCCTCCAGCTTCATCACGTCTTCGAGCTTGTTGGAGGGGATCTGCTGGTAGTAGCCGGTGTAGTCCTTGCTGGTGAAGGCATTCTCTCGCCCGCCCAGAGCCGCCACACGGCGGGAGAACTCGCCCACGGGTACTTTGGGCGTGCCCTTGAACATCATGTGCTCCAGCACGTGGGCCACGCCCGTGGTGCCATCGACCTCGTCCATCGAGCCCACGCGCACCCACAGCATGTGCACGGCGGTAGGCGCGCGGCGGTCGGGCTTGATGATCACCGTCAAGCCATTGGGCAGGGTGAATTGCGTGGCTTTGCTGTCGGCGGCCGCTGCCTGGGCGAAGCTCGCGAAGCTGCTGAGAAGCAAAACGAGGCCGCCTGTCCAGCAGATAAAGTGGCGAGAGAAATGAGTCATAGCGTGTTTCATAGAATGGTGTGATTCTAAGAACCCGCCAATGTTCAGCTTTTTCAAGAAAAAACCTCCTCCCCCGCCAGCACCCCCTCTTGTTGAGACTGCGCCAGCCCCTGTAGCCCCATCGGTGCCCGCCGCTGGCTCAATGATTGGCCGTGCGCTGGTTCAACCCATCGAGATCCCGCTGCGTGCGGCCATCCCGCCGGAGCGGCAAAAGTGGCTCGACAAACTCAAGGCCGGCCTGGGCAAGACCGCCAACAGCATTTCGGGCGTGTTTGGCGGCTCGCAAATCAACGAAGCGCTGTTTGAAGACCTGGAGAGCGCGCTCTTGATGGCCGATGCAGGCGTGGCCGCGACAGAAACGCTGATCACCGACTTGCGCCGCAAAGTGGCCGCAAGCGGCATCACGCACCCAATTGCGTTGAAAAATGCGCTGATCGCCAGCCTGACCGATCTGCTCACGCCGCTGGAAAAGCCGCTGGTGATTGGCGAGCACAAACCCACCGTCATCATGGTAGTGGGCGTGAACGGCGCGGGCAAAACCACGTCCATCGGCAAGCTCACGCGGCACCTGTCCAACCACGGGGCCAGCGTGCTGCTGGCAGCAGGCGACACCTTTCGCGCCGCCGCGCGCGAGCAGCTCACCGTGTGGGCAGACCGCAACACGGTCGAGATCATCAGCCAGGAAGGCGGCGACCCCGCAGCCGTGAGTTTTGATGCGGTGAGCGCTGGCAAGGCGCGTGGCAAAGATGTGGTGCTGGTGGACACCGCAGGTCGCTTGCCGACTCAAATCCATCTGATGGACGAACTTAAGAAAATCAAGCGCGTGGTGCAAAAAGCCGATGCGACGGCACCGAACGAAATTCTGTTGGTGATAGACGGCAACACCGGCCAAAACGCGGTAACGCAGGTCAAAGCGTTTGACGATGCACTCAAGCTCACCGGCTTGATCGTCACCAAGCTCGATGGCACGGCCAAAGGCGGCGTGCTGGCGGCGATTGCGCGCGAGCGGGCCATCCCTGTCTATTTCATCGGCGTGGGTGAAAAGCTCGAAGAGCTTGAAACCTTTAGCGCGCGAGAGTTTGCGCAGGCGCTGCTGGCTTAATTTTTAAGTCGCCGCGTAAGATCGCATCGCTTTTTTCGACTCCATTTCTTTGCTTATCAACATCTCATGACA
>JANNFW010000096.1:0-2385 GCA_031380235.1 Rhodoferax sp.
TCGTCCCACTCCTTCACCCAACCCGGCTCGCGCTTGGGCAGGTCGCCGCGCATGGGGAAAGGCGTATCGGGCAGGTTCAGGGTGCTGCGATAGTCCGAAGTTTTATCAGATGTTTTGTCAGCTTTTTGATCGGGTTTTTCAACGGTATCGGTCATGGTGTGTCTTGAGAAATTGGGGTGCGAAGCCACAGCCTGGGGCGCAGCTGGGGCAGTTCAGGCAGGCAGACAGGTTGACGCGGGGCCAGGAGCGTCGGCGGGCCCGATCAAATTCGCGTGGACTGGCGGTGCGCATCAAACCAGGCGCGCGCGTCGTCGCAGTCTTGGTTGATGCCTTTTGTGAGGGCATCCAGACCGTCGTACTTCAATTCGTCGTGTAGTTTGTGCAGCAGTTCCACGCGGCCGATTTTACCGTATGCCTCCTCGCTGCCCAGGGTGGCGGGCCAGTCCAGGCAATGCGTCTCCAGCAGCACGCGGCCACCGTTGATGTCGTTCGGGTCAATCGACGGGCGCACGCCTAAATTGGCGACACCGCGCAGAGGTTGATCAGACAAGCCGGACACCAACACCGCAAAGATGCCACTGGCGGCAGGTTTCCAGTGGGCGAAGCGCTGGTTCAGGGTTCTGAAGCCCAGGGTGCGGCCCAGTTTGCGGCCATGCACGACGTGGCCCGAGATGCGGTAGGGCCGACCCAGCAGGCGCGCGGCATCCGCCATGCGGCCTTCGGTCAAGGCTTTGCGCACCGCGGAACTGGAGACGCGCTCGTTATGAACTTCATAGCTGTTCATGCGCGCCACGTCAAAGCTCTGGGCATCGCCGGCTGCATCCAGCATGGCGTAGTCGCCCGCGCGCTTTGCGCCAAAGCGAAAGTCGTCGCCCACCAAAACGTATTTGGCACCCAGGCCGTTGATCAGCACGTCGTCAATAAAACCCTGTGGCGACTTGGCGGCAAGCAGTGCGTTGAAGGGCAGCACTACGGCTTGATCGACACCGCAGGTCGACAGATCCAGCAGCTTGTCGCGCAGCGTGCCAATGCGCGTGGGGGCGAGCTCAGGCTTGTGCGCCAAGTTGGCGAAATAGTCACGCGGATGCGGCTCAAACGTGAGCACGCAACTCGGCAGGCCGCGTTGGTGCGCTTCAGCACACAGCAGCGCCAGCATGGCCTGGTGGCCACGGTGCACGCCGTCAAAATTACCAATTGTCAGCGCGCAGGCGGGCGCGATGCCGGGGTGGTGGAAGCCCCGAAAAACTCTCATGCCATTCCTACAGTGTCAGTTACGAGCGGGGGATTCATGTCAGATTATGGTTTTGATAGCTGAAGGGCGATTTTCAGAAAGCCCTGTGAACTCAATTGGCACAAAAACAAGGTATATTGTGGCTCATGCGGTGAAGCTGATTGATTGGTTTTATCGCGTAGTGACAAAACCATCCCAGTCAACTTTAATTGAGGCGTGTTTTGAAGGTATTGAAGCTGTCAGCGCAAGGGTTGCCCCAATCGTGGATTTCGCTCGAACAGGCGGTGATCCACTATGCCGCCGAGGAAGTGCGCTGGGAGTCTGGCGGCGAAGTCGCTGTGTTTCACGGCGGCTACAACGCCGTCACTGGCAACCAGTCGATCATCACCGTCAACAGCATCATCGGCACCAAGGGCGTGCCCGCCATCAACCCGTTCAACCTGCGCCCGGGCCTGACCAACAGCAAGCTCTTCGCGCGCGACTGCAACGTCTGCGCCTATTGCGGCAATAATTTTGTCGAAGAAGACTTGACGCGCGAGCACATCATCCCGTTCGCGCAAAACGGTGTGGACAAATGGATGAACGTCGTCACCGCCTGCCGCCCCTGCAATCACCGCAAGAGCCACCGCACCCCCGAGCAGGCCAAAATGCCGCTCCTGTACGCCCCCTACGTGCCCAGCCTGTGGGAAGACTTCATCCTGCGCAACCGCCGTATTTTGGCGGATCAGATGGAGTTTTTGATGGCGCACGTGCCCAAATCGTCTCGCTTGCTGATTTGATGGTTTTAGAGCTAAAAATTAACCTGGAGGTTAGTTTTTAGGTCAAATCGTTGTTTTGGGGCTATTTTACAGATGGAATAGACCTCTAGCTCTCGAATAGCATGCATGGATAGCTACTTATTTTGTAGCGTTGTTCCTCGGAGCGGGATCAGGCCGACGGCGCACTCAGCTCCGCGGGTGTCCCCCGCGTCGGCTCGGGCCGACTGCTCCTCCTTGACCCCGCTGCGTTGAGTGCGCCATCGACCTGATCCTGTTGACGCTGGAGCTAAGGCATGGGAGTTTGAATTCTGACCTTTGAATTCCTACAACCGTCGCTGCTGATGAGGTTGGGGTGGGTGGCGAAGCGAAGTAAAGAAGGAGCGACTGGCCGCAGGC
>JANNFW010000103.1:0-2023 GCA_031380235.1 Rhodoferax sp.
GGCCCAGTTTCGCAGCCAGTTGCGCGATCAACTGCTGCTGTCGCGCATACGCGAGCGTGAGGTCGATGGCCGTGTGCGTGTGACCGATGCTGAGGTCGATCAATTCATGCGCGATGAGCAGCTCAGCAGCAGTGGCGCGCCTCAAGAAATCAACGTGGCGCAAATTCTGGTGGCGGTGCCGGAATCAGCCACTCCCGCACAGGTGGCCGCATTGCAAGCCAAAGCCCAAAGCGTATTGACCCGGGCGCGTGCCAACGAAGACTTTGGCAAACTTGCCCGAGAGATGTCTGACGCGCCAGATCGCGCTAGCGGCGGTCAAATGGGCCTGCGCTCGCCAGACCGCTTGCCCCCGCTCTTCAGCGATGCGACCAAAAATCTCAACGAAGGTGCAGTCACCGACGTGCTTCGCTCCGGCGCAGGCTTTCACATTTTGAAGGTGATCGAAAAGCGCGCACCCGGCGTTGCAATGGTCACGCAAAACCGCGCGCGCCATATTTTGCTGCGCTCCACCGCACAGATGAATGAAGCTCAGGCCCGCGAGAAGTTGATCGATATCCGCCGGCGTGTGCAGGCGGGTCAGGCTGATTTTGCAACGCTGGCACGCGAGAACTCGCAGGACGGCAGCGCGCCTCAAGGTGGCGATTTGGGTTGGGCCAGCCCCGGTCAGTTCGTGCCCGAGTTTGAGGCCGTGATCGATTCTCTACAGCCCAACCAGATCAGCGAGCCCTTCGTATCTCGCTTTGGCATGCACGTGATCGAGCTGGTTGAGCGCCGCTCGGTGCCGCTGGGCCTCAAAGAGCAGCGCGAGGTCGTCAGAAACCAATTGCGAGAAAAGAAACTGGACACCGCCTACGCCGCTTGGGCGCAGGATGTGCGCGGGCGTGCTTACGTCGAGATGCGCGACCCTCCCTTGCAGTGAAGCACATCCCGCGCAAACGATTCGGCCAGCACTTCCTCGCCGATGCAGGCATCATCGACGCCATTGTCAAAGCGATAGCCCCGCAACCCAGCGATGCGATGGTTGAGATTGGCCCAGGCCTGGCGGCATTGACGCAACCCTTGGTCGAGCGTTTGGGCAAGTTGACCGTGATCGAACTGGATCGCGATTTGGCCCACAAGCTTCGTGCTCACCCAGCTCTGACAGTCATTGAGTCCGACGTGCTGCGGGTTGACTTCACGCAGCTAGCCGCGTCACTGCCTGCCCCCGAAAAGCTGCGTGTCGTGGGCAATCTGCCTTACAACATCTCCACGCCCATCCTCTTTCACTTGCTGGATTATGTGAACGTCATCCAAGACCAGCACTTCATGCTGCAAAAAGAAGTCATCGACCGCATGGTGGCCAAACCCGCCACCTCGGACTATGGCCGCCTGAGCGTGATGCTGCAATGGCGCTACGCCATGGAAAACGTGCTGTTCGTCCCGCCCAAAAGTTTCGATCCGCCGCCACGCGTCAACAGCGCCGTGGTGCGAATGGTGCCCCGCGTGGATTTCGCTACCGTCGATGTCAATCGCCTGAGCGAAGTGGTGAAAGTCGCCTTCAGCCAGCGCCGAAAGCTGCTGCGTCATTCATTAGGCAAATGGCTGGAGGAGAAGGCGTTCAGTGGCGCCTTTGATGTTCAGCGCCGTGCTGAAGAAGTGCCCGTGGCTGAGTACATTGCACTGGCGCAGCAGACGTAAAAAAGCCCGCAAAAGCGGGCTTGATTTTTGGCTTTTTGACTTTCTACAACGCCAAAAAGAATTAGCGGATTCTGTTTCTAGTTCAGCGCGAGACAAGGCGCGTAGCCGCAGACAGTGCTTTCAGCACGGCAAGGCTTCGCAACGCCGTATCGCGTTGAAATAGGAACAGAATCAGGCGGCAGCTAGCCAGTAGCCGGCGTTAAAGGGACTACTCATCCGCAACGCAAACGCCGACACATCCAACAATTTATCCGTGGGCATTTTCTCGCCCGTCTCGCTGGTCAATTCAATGCCTGAAAGGCTTTCAGCGGAAAGACTTTCGCCCTTCGAATCGCTTTTTGCCTCG
>JANNFW010000129.1:0-8178 GCA_031380235.1 Rhodoferax sp.
TGACTTCGGAGCCTGGAAACGCCGAGCCGATGCTCTTCTTGATGGCTTCCGCCGTGGGCTCACCAATCAGCATGCCGTAATTGCGGCGGATGTAGTTGATGATGGCCTCGTCAAATTTATCGCCGCCCACTCGCACGCTGCCCTTGTAGACCATACCACCGAGTGATATGACGCCCACCTCGGTGGTGCCACCACCAATGTCTACCACCATCGAACCGCTGGCCTCGCTGACGGGCAAGCCCGCGCCAATGGCGGCTGCCATCGGCTCTTCAATCAAATAAACGTCGCTGGCACCCGCGCCCAACGCCGATTCGCGAATCGCCCGCCGTTCCACCTGGGTGGAGCCGCAGGGCACGCAAATGATGATGCGCGGGCTGGGTTTGAAAATCCCCCGGGGATGCACCATCTTGATGAATTGCTTGAGCATCTGCTCCGTGACGGTGAAGTCGGCAATCACCCCGTCTTTCATTGGGCGAATCGCCTCAATGTTGCCGGGCACTTTACCCAACATGGCTTTGGCTTCTTTGCCAACGGCCTGAATCGTCTTTTTGCCTTGGGGGCCGCCTTCGTGGCGGATGGCCACGACCGAGGGCTCATCCAGAACAATACCTTTGTCCCTTACAAATATCAGGGTGTTGGCGGTGCCAAGGTCAATCGCCAGGTCGGTCGAAAAATACCGCCGGAATGCGCTAAACATGAAAATCCTCTCGGGCACAACACGCGCTTCGGCGTGCCGTCGCCATTTTTACCAGTTCAAAAGTGTTGATCGCGCACCAAAATCAACTGATTTCTAGGGGGCACGTCAAAGGCGGGATAATAACCCATCACCCTAGTACAAGCGGAGCACCCAATGCTGATTCCGCTTGTATTCCCCTTGATTTACACCCGGTTTCACCTCAATTTCCACCATGTCACTGACATCTTCTGATATTTCCCGAATCGCCAACCTGGCCCGGCTGGAATTGAAGCCAGCCGAAAGTGCACGCATGCTGTCCCAAATCAATGGTTTTTTCGACATTGTTGAAGAAATGCGCGCAGTCAACACCACCGGGGTTGAGCCTTTGGCGCACCCTTACGCAACGGTGGCTGAAGTCGCTTTGCGCCTGCGCGAAGACCGGGTCAGCGAGCCGAATAATCGCGAAGCCAACCAAATCAGCGCGCCTGCTATAGATCGCGGGCTGTTTCTCGTCCCCAGGGTGATCGAATGACCGGTTTACACGATTTGAGCGTTGTGGAGCTGGCCACGGCGCTGCGTAAGAAAGAAATGTCAGCCGTCGAGACCGCGCAGCACTTTCTGGCACGAATGAAAAGCCATGAAAATCTGGGAGCATTCCTCGCCATCAACGAGGACGTGACCCTCGCCCAAGCCCGCGCCGCAGATGCCCGGCTTCGCGCGGGCAGCGCAAGCCCGCTGGAGGGTGTGCCACTGGCCCACAAAGACATTTTTGTCACCCAAGACTTCCCCAGCACGGCAGGCTCAAAAATACTCGCCGGCTATCGCTCACCGTTTGATGCGACGGTGGTCAGCAAGCTGGCAAACGCGGGGGCCGTCACCTTGGGCAAGCTCAACTGCGACGAATTCGCAAGGGGCTCGTCGAATGAAAACTCGGCCTGCAAACCGGTTAAGAATCCATGGGGTGCAGACTTTGTTCCGGGCGGTTCGTCAGGCGGTAGTGCAGCTGCCGTGGCAGCCCGGCTGGCTCCCGCTGCCACGGGCACAGACACGGGCGGCTCCATCCGCCAGCCCGCGTCGTTTTGCGGCATCACTGGCATCAAGCCCACCTATGGCCGCGCCTCGCGCTACGGGATGATCGCGTTTGCGTCCAGCTTGGATCAAGCAGGCCCGATGGCGCGCACCGCTGAAGACTGCGCCGTACTGTTGAGCGCTATTTGCGGGCCCGATCTCGACCGCGATTCGACATCGCTTGATGTTGCTGCCGAGGACTTCTCACGTGGCTTGAACGACTCGATTGAAGGCTTGCGCATCGGCATACCCAACGAGTTTTTTGGCGATGGACTGGCCGATGATGTGCGCCACGCGATCGATGCCGCGCTGAAAGAATACGAAAAACTCGGGGCAAGATTGGTCAACGTAACGCTGCCCCGTACCAAGCTGTCCATCCCGGTGTACTACATCATCGCCCCAGCGGAAGCCTCCAGCAACTTGAGCCGTTTTGATGGCGTGAAATTCGGTCACCGCGCGGTTGATTATTCAGACTTGGCTGACATGTACAAAAAGACCCGCGCCGAAGGTTTTGGCGATGAGGTTAAACGCAGAATCATGATCGGTGCGTACGTACTCAGTCACGGCTACTACGATGCCTACTACTTGCAAGCCCAAAAAATCCGCCGAATGATTGCCGATGATTTTCAAAACGCGTTCAAAGAATGCGATGTCATCGCAGGCCCAGCCGCACCCACCGTCGCCTGGAAAATTGGTGAAAAATCCGATGACCCGGTCGCCAATTATTTGGCCGACATCTATACCCTGCCCGCATCGCTGGCAGGCCTGCCCGGCATGAGCCTGCCCGCAGGTTTTGGCCAAGGGGGCATGCCGGTGGGTTTGCAGTTGATTGGCAACTATTTGCAAGAGGGCAAATTGCTCAATGTGGCGCATCGGTTTCAGCGAGCGACCGATTGGCATACACGCAAACCAGAAGGGAGCGAGGCATGAGCAAATTAGTCCAAGGCTACGAAGTCGTCATCGGCTTCGAAACCCACACCCAACTCTCCACCCAGAGCAAAATTTTCAGCCGAGCTTCGACCGCGTTTGGTGCTGAGCCCAACACTCAGGCTTGCGCAGTTGATCTGGCGCTGCCGGGCACGCTGCCGGTCATGAACAAAGGCGCGGTGGAGCGGGCCATCCAGTTTGGATTGGCGATTGGCGCGCACATTGCACCGATGAGTGTTTTCGCACGCAAGAACTATTTCTATCCGGATTTGCCCAAGGGCTACCAAATCAGCCAGTTTGAAATTCCCGTCGTTCAGGGCGGGAAGATTGAGTTCTTTTTGGGCGACGAGAAAATGTCGGTGCGCCTGGTGCGCGCCCACTTGGAAGAAGATGCGGGCAAGTCGCTGCATGAGGATTCGAGCTTGGGTGGTGGTGGCCAAAGCGGCATTGATTTGAACCGCGCAGGCACGCCTCTGCTTGAGATTGTCACCGAGCCTGACATGCGTGGAAGCGCTGAGGCGGTGGCCTACGCCAAAGAGCTGCACAAGATCGTCACCTGGATTGGCATTTGCGATGGCAACATGCAGGAGGGCTCCTTCCGCTGCGATGCGAATGTATCGGTACGCAAGCCCGGCGCGCCCTTGGGCACGCGGCGCGAGATCAAAAACCTGAACAGCTTCAAGTTCATGCAGCAGGCGATTGACTATGAAGTGCGCTGGCAGATTGAAGAGATCGAAGAAGGGCGCGCAATTCAACAGGCGACCGTGCTGTTCAACGCCGACACCGGCGAAACTCGCGCCATGCGCACCAAGGAAGATGCGGCGGATTACCGCTATTTCCCTGACCCGGATTTGCCACCGCTGGTGATTGCGGATGCATGGATAGAAAAGATTCGCTCTGAGATGACTGAGTTACCTCGTGTGATGGCGGCACGCTTTGTGACCGATTATGGGCTTTCTGAATATGACGCAACGGGTCTGACGCAAAGTCGCGCGATGGCGGCGTATTTTGAAGCAACCTCCAAGGCGTGTGGGCATCCGAAGCTGGCGAGCAACTGGATCATGGGTGAATTGTCCCGGCGACTGAATTCAGAGGAGGTTGGCATTGATCACTGCCCAGTTAACCCCGAGCAACTTGGTTGGATGATTAGTCGCATCATCGACGGCACTATTTCAAACAGTGGGGCGAAGGCAGTGCTCAACACACTCTGGTCTGGGTCCAACTCAATCCTTGTTAGCGGCACCCTTCCGATGCTCACATTGAGTGCGAGCGCGAGCGCGGGCGCGACAGTTGACGGAATCATCGAATCCAAAGGCCTCAAGCAGATGAACGACTCCGGCGCGCTGGAGAAAATCGCCAACGAAGTAATCGCTGCCAACCCCAAAAACGTCGCTGAATACAAAGCGGGCAACAGCAAAGCGCTGAACGCGCTGGTGGGTCAAATCATGAAAGCTAGCGCGGGCAAAGCGAACCCGCAGCAGGTCAACGATTTGTTGCGCAAACTGTTGGGCTAACTCACACGTTAAGGGCTTTTGGTGGTTTTAGCACCCGAGGCCGCAGGCGCCACCGCTGCCGCTGCAGTGGCAGACCGCAGCGGCCACAGCAGTTTGAGGCGCACCAGTTCTTCATCGAACCGTGCTGACACGCGCTTGATCTCACCGTCCTGATCGGTGATGAAGCGCGTCTGTACCACCAGGCTCTCGGTCAGCTCATCAACCTGGCGGCGCAGGCGCATGGGTGCCTTGGTGGGGTCTTTTTTATAGAACTCCATCTCTTCGTCGAGCAATGAGCGCTGGCGCTTGAGTTCGACCACGCGGTTGGCGGCAGCGGCCTTGACCACGTCAATCTGCTTGAGCGCCTCGGCCCGTTCTTCATCGTGCGCAGCGCGGTTGGGGTAGCGCACCAACAGCGCACGGTCCCGGCGCTTTTCTTCGTCTTTTCGGTTGCGCTCCTGGGCCAGCAGTTTTTCCTTCTCTTCTTGCGCGGCAAGCTCCTGCGGGGTCAACGCGGGCGCCACATTACCGCGCACGGTACCGCTGGGGTTCAAGATTTTTTGCTCGCGGTCAATGCACGCAGGAATGGGCCGGTCTGACGTGAGCTTTCGACCGTTAGCGTCCACACAGGTGTAAATGCCGCCAGGGGCCTGTGCTTGGACATGCGCAGGCGCAGCCACGAGAGCCGCCAGCAAAGCCAAGCCGCAAAGATGGACATGATATGAACGGGCGATCATCAGCTTTCAGAAACTCCGTAACGTTGCCGATAGGCTTGCACACGCTCCCGATTGGGGGCCGCGTCGGCATCGCTGCCCGACTCTAAATAGTGCATCAAGTCGGTCAACTTGGCAATCGAGCATACCTTGAGGCCGAGCTTCTGGCGCACGTACTGCACGGCACTGTAGTCCACGTCGGCTCCATCGTCTGTCGCCTTCTCCTGGCGATCCAGGGCGATAACGACGGCATGGGGCGTGGCACCCGCCGCCAAGATCAGCGCGATGGACTCACGCACGGCTGTGCCTGCGGACATCACATCGTCTACGACGAGTACCCGGCCTTTGAGCGGGGCACCAACCAACGTGCCACCCTCGCCATGGTCTTTCGCTTCTTTGCGGTTGTAAGCAAAAGGCACGTTACGCCCAAGGCGCGCCAGCTCAATCGCCAGAGCGGCACCCAGCGGTATCCCTTTATAAGCCGGGCCAAAAACCATGTCGAACTCGATGCCGCTTTGCAGCAATCGTTTGGCGTAAAACTCTGCCAGACGGCCCAGCTTGGCACCGTCGTCGAACAGGCCCGCGTTAAAAAAGTAAGGGCTCATCCGGCCCGCCTTGGTTTTAAACTCACCAAATTTCAACGCGCCACAATCAATTGAAAATTGCACAAATTCTTGCGCTAAAGTGTCTTGCATGGGTTCCAATCAATGTTCTTTTAGTGCATAACCTAACGCGGCAAGACTCAAATCGAACGACACGGAGAGCAATTTGTTCAAATTAACCAGCCTCAATCTCAACGGCATCCGATCCGCCACCAGCAAAGGTCTGGAGGCCTGGCTTGACCAGCACCAGCCAGATTGTATTTGCGTGCAGGAGGTGAAAGCCCAGGCTGAGCATGTGGAGGGCACGTTTCAACGCCTGGCGGGGATGAAGGGCTACTTTCATCTGGCGCAAAAAAAGGGATACGCGGGGGTGGGCATCTACACGCGCCACGAACCGAGCGAGGTGATCATCGGCTACGGCTCGCCAGAATTTGATGCGGAAGGCCGCTACATTGAGCTGAGGTTTGATACGCCGAAGGTCAAGATGTCCATCATCAGCGCCTATTTTCCCAGCGGCTCATCGGGTGAAGAGCGCCAATTGGCCAAGTTTCGGTTTTTGGCTGAGTTTTACCCGCACCTGATGGCACTCAAACAGAGCCGCGAGTTCATTTTGTGCGGAGATGTCAATATCGCCCACAAACAGATCGACCTGAAAAATTGGCAGAGCAACCAGAAAAACTCGGGCTTTACGCCACCTGAGCGCGCCTGGGTAACCAAGCTGCTGGACGAGGGTGGAATGATTGATGTCTATCGTCGGCTCCAGCCCACCACGACTGGCACTGCCTACACCTGGTGGAGCGCACGCGGCCAAGCGTACGCCAACAACGTTGGGTGGCGTTTGGACTATCACCTCGCGACACCCGCCCTGGCGGCGTTTGCGCGGCGCGAAGCGATCTACAAGGAACAGAAGTTCTCAGACCACGCGCCGATCACGATTGAGTACGCCATTTAATGCGTCGCCAAGCGAGTCGCGGGCCCTGAGCAACAGAACAATTCAACAGAACAATTATCGAAAGAAGATGAACAGAAGAATGATGACCAATATGGCTCCAGCACCGATGTACATAGCAAGCTCCTTCGCGGTGCCGACCCTCAATGAGGGGCATTGAACACACGCCAGTCGCAAGATTTCACCACTTCACGGTGCGGCTGATTGTTCGATAGCGCACATAAGAAGCAAACATTGCGCGCTGCCGAAACGCCTCAGCCTGGCTTTAACTGCGCCTTGCCTTCTCATACAGCGGCATCACCCTGGGCAAATTAGCCTGAATCTCAGCAATGCGCGTCGTGCCAGACGGGTGGGTCGAGAGCCACTGAGGCGGCGCGCCTTTGCTGGCGGCACCCATCTTTTGCCAAAGGGTGACAGCGGCGCGCGGGTCGTACCCAGCACGCGCGGCCAGCTCCATTCCGACCAAGTCGGACTCTGACTCGTCTTCGCGGCTGAACTGCAGTGTGAGCAACTGTGCGCCGTAGTTGGTGAGTGTCTGGCCCACTTGCCCCAGGCCAAAGAGCTGGCTTAGCACGCCTGCGCCGATGTTGGTCGCAGCCCCCTTGCCGATACGCTCCCGCGCGTGCTCACGCAATGCGTGGGCGATCTCATGGCCCATGATCATGGCGACTTCGTCATCGTTCAGCTTCAGTTGCTCAAGGATGCCGGTGTAAAACGCAATCTTGCCGCCGGGCATGCAAAAGGCGTTGATCTGATTCGAGCCGATTAGGTTGACCTCCCATTTCCAGCCTTTGGCGCGATCATTCCACTCCAATGAAAAAGGGATGATCTTGGTTGCGATGGCGCGCAGGCGCATCAGTTGCGGGTTGTCTTTGGGGGCCAGTGCCTTCTTGGCGTTGGCCTCTTGCATCATCTGGGCGTATTGCGCGCTGGCGGAGCGTTCAACGTCTTCAGCCGGCACCAGTCTGGCAAAGGCCGAGGTACCGCGCATCTCGACACCCTCGCGCGCCTGTGCAGTCGCTGTAGCACCGGGTACTGCCATCAATACCGCCGCCATGGCCAGGCCAGACATCCATCTCTCCAGCAGCTTCATGTTCCGATTCAATTTCATTATCAGCCCTCCGGTGCGGTCAAACCAACGCGTGTAAATCAACGCGTATTATTCCCGCATGACGATGCCCGTAACGGATAGCAGTTCAATTGCGCCGACAAGCCCCCAGTTGACAAAGCCCACTTGGCGCCAGACGTTTCTGGTTTACCTGGAGCCCGCCACCGCACGAATGCTGCTGCTAGGCTTTTCCGCCGGGCTCCCATTGCTATTGGTTTTGGGGACGTTGAGCTTCTGGCTGCGCGAGGCCGGCATTGACCGCACTACGATTGGTTACTTAAGCTGGGTGGGCCTGGCCTACGGCTTCAAGTGGGTTTGGGCGCCGCTGGTAGACCGCCTTCCCATCCCACTGCTCACCTCATTGCTGGGCCGCAGACGCAGTTGGTTGCTGCTGTCACAAGTCTGCATCATGGTGGGGCTGGTGGCAATGTCATTCAACGACCCCAAGATTGCGTTGACCCCCGTCGTGTGGGGTGCGCTGGCGGTGGCATTTGGGTCGGCCACGCAGGACATCGCGCTGGATGCCTACCGCATCGAGTCCGCCAACGTGGAGCGTCAGGCTGCGCTGGCCGCTTCCTACCAGACCGGCTACCGCCTGGCGATGATCTGGGCCGGTGCCGGCGTGCTGTGGATTGCCGCGCG
>JANNFW010000131.1:0-11138 GCA_031380235.1 Rhodoferax sp.
GTAGCCCCGGTATCGACCATCAGTTCCACCGATTTGCCATTGATTTGGCCCTGCTTGAAAAAATGCCCGCCACTGCTTGCCGCCAGTATGATTTTGTCACCGCCGACTGCGCTGGCGCCACCGCCCACATTGGCTGGTGCCTCACCCACGCGCAGAGTCTGCCTGCGCCCGGTCACTTCCACCACCGCCGTGTCGCCGTCGGTTGAAAGCAGCTTCACGCCCTTGTGTGATTCGCCCACTGCCACCGACTTCGGCGCACTGCCGTCCACAATTACCAGTGCGCGCGACCCCAGCATGCCCGCAAGCACGACCGACTGCGCCATGGCCGCATCGGCACCGCCCATCAACAACGCTGCGGCCAGCAGACCCCACTTCACAAGGTGCATAGCGGTCTTAGTCGCGAAAATTGTTGAAGCTCAAGGGAATGTCCGGGATGTCTTTTTTGATCAAGGCCATCGCCGCTTGCAAGTCATCACGCTTGGCGCCGGTCACGCGAACCGCATCGCCTTGAATCGCGGCCTGAACTTTCAGCTTGCTGTCCTTGATCATGCGCTGAATTTTTTTGGACACCTCGGGCTCAATCCCATTGCGCACCTTGATCACCTGTTTGACCTTGTCGCCGCCGATTTTCTGCACATCCCCCTTGTCCAGAAAGCGCACGTCCACGCTGCGCTTGGTCAGCTTGTTTTGCAGAATGTCCTCGATCTGGGAAAGCTGAAAGTCAGCATCGCCAATCAAGGTGATGTCTTTTTCTTTCAGTTCGATGGCGGCTGCTGTGCCTTTGAAATCGAAGCGCGTGCCGATTTCCTTGGCGGTGTTTTCAACTGCGTTTTTTACTTCTACCAGGTTGGCCTCGCAGACCGTGTCAAAAGAAGGCATTTAGGGGTTCCGATGCGACAATCCCGCCATGTTAGTCGAGAAAAACGTCCCACTGCAAAGCTACAACACTTTCCACATTGTGGCCAAGGCCCATGCGCTGGTGCGCATCAATGACCTGCAGGACTTGCGCGACGCCATCGCCGACCCGATTTTCGGCAATTTGCCCAAATTCATTCTGGGCGGCGGTAGCAATATTGTGCTCACCGGTGATGTGAAAGCGCTGGTGCTCAAGGTCGAAATCAAGGGCCGCCGATTGGTCGAAGAAACCGCCAAGTCCTACATCGTGGAAGCCGGTGCCGGGGAGAACTGGCATGACTTGGTTGCCTGGACGCTTGAACAAGGCTATGCCGGGCTGGAAAACCTGGCGCTGATTCCGGGCACTGTGGGCGGCGCGCCGGTGCAAAACATTGGTGCTTATGGGGTCGAGCTGCAAGACCGCTTTGAGTCGCTTGATGCCATTGACTTGGTGACCGGCGAGGCATTCACCTTGAACGCGGCGCAATGCGGTTTTGGCTACCGCGATTCGGTCTTCAAGCAGCACGCGCCGCCGCCGAACTCAAAGCTCTCGCCGCAAGCGATGGGGTTGGCGGGCAGGGCGCTGATTACCAGCGTGCGATTCAACCTGTCCAAGGCCTGGAAGCCCGTGCTGGGCTATGCTGACATTGACAAGAAAATCGCGCAAAGTGGCGTCGAATCGCCCACCGCGAAGCAGCTTTTCGACTGGGTCTGCGAGATTCGCCGCGCCAAGCTGCCCGACCCCGAGGTCATTGGCAATGTCGGCAGCTTCTTCAAAAACCCGACTGTGAGCCAAGACCAGTGCGCCGACATCATTGCGCGCGAGCCACGAATCGTGCATTACGCGCTGGCCGATGGGTCGGTCAAGCTGGCGGCGGGCTGGTTGATTGACGCCTGCGGCTGGAAGGGAAAGTCGGTCGGGCAGGCCGGTGTCTATGAAAAGCAGGCGCTGGTGCTGGTGAATCGGGGGGAACAGGACGGCCTTCCTGGCGCGACGGGCGGTGAGGTGATGACGCTTGCCGGGGCGATTCAAACCAGCGTGTACGAGCGGTTTGGCATCCGTCTTGAGGCCGAGCCGGTGGTCGTGTGATGGCAGAGTTTTTGAAAGACTGATATGGCGACTACGACGCGACAAATCCGCCTGACCCGCCCGCGCCTGTGGCAGCGCGTTTCCACCCTCATGTGGGCTCGCCGCGCGCTGTGGCTGTTGCTGCCAGTGTTGATCTACGCCATGTTTCGCCGCGGGATCGGCATCCCGTTGGCGTTGGTGAGCATTTTTCTGTCACTGACATTAGCCAAGTCTCTATCAGTCTGGGAGCAAAGCCTGCGCCGCCAGTTCGTACGCGATGCCGCCTTGCCGCGCTACCTGATCGACAAACTGATCGTCACCTACCCGCAGTTGACGCGGGGTGATGCGGAGCTGGTCATACGCGGGCTGCGCCAGTTTTTCATGGCGTATCTGAGGAGCGGCAGACAGTTTGTCGGCATGCCGTCCAAGGTGGTGGATGCCGCATGGCACGAGTTCATCTTGCACACCCAGGCCTATCAACTGTGGTGCGACAGCGCCTTTGGCAAGCTCTTGCACCACACGCCCGCCGAGGTGATGCGCGGCAACGATACCAAGCGAAACGACGGCCTGCGCCGCACCTGGTACTGGGCCTGCAAGGAAGAAAGTATTGACCCGCGCAATCCCACGCGCCTGCCGCTGCTGTTCGCGTTGGATCGGAAATTTGATATTGAAGGTGGTTTTCGCTACGAGGCCAACTGCAAATCCATCGGCCAATCCAGCGATTCCGGCAGCTATTGCGGCAGCGACTTCAGCAGCGGTGATGGCGGCGCGTCGGGCGATTCGGCTGGGTTGGGCGGCAGCGAGAGCAGCGGCGGTTCGGGCGGCGAGGGGGGAGCGGATGGGGGTGGCGGGTGTGGCGGCGATTGAGTTTGCGCTATTCAACGCGTGATTTGTGTGCAACATACGTGATGTCCGAGCTGCGAATCGGTCGATTTCGCGATTGGTAATTGGAGTGAACGATGGGCGGTTAATAAATGGTCAATTATTGGTCAATAATCGCTAAAAAAGCGTGAATTCCCGTTTCATGAGAGAATTCAAGGCTGTGTTTTTTGCAAGTAGGAGTAGTGGAAATGGCAAACGCTATCGGACTTTTTGACGCTGTTCCCCAAGACTTTATGAACTTCGGGCAAGGCATGGCATTCGAGCCTCGTAAAGTGCCGGATTTGTTAGGCCTGAAAAATGACGATATCTCCCGGTTGGCCGCTGTCTCGTCCAGTTCTGTCAGATTTGATGAAGCTATGCCCCAGCAAATGCGTGATCGGTTAGAGGAGATTGCCAACACCATCAATATGGTGGCTGGCCTCTTCAATGGCGACATCAACAAGACGGTGGCGTGGTTCAAAGCGCGCAACCCCATGTTGGGTGACGTATCGCCGCGAGACATGATTCGTCTGGGACGTTATGAACGCTTGCGCAAGTTCATCATCAACGCAATGGCTGAGCGCTCAGCAAAGCCAGCCACACAAGCTGTCTAGTTCAAGAAGCCTCAGATTTGCCAAAAAACGTCAAACATATTCCCAACGGAGGCGTGAGGGCAGAAGCCCCACCTTTGGGCATCCTGGAGTTGGATAGATTCACCACACAAGATCTGCAGAAATGGGAGCAAGCATCTGCGAACCTTGACCAACTATGGGATTCGTTGTACTTTGGTGTTGAGCCAGAACGCCGCAAACTTCGCCACCAGCTTATCGAGGCAATCAAAGGTGTTGGTCACACTTCCCTTCAGCTCGATCATTGGGTTCGAATCGTCACATACCAATACAGCTTGGAGCCGTTGACGTGCGCAGGCAGCTTACAAGCTCTGGGCGGAAGATTTAACGCTGGGTACGAATTAGATGCCAACACAATGCGCCCCTGGCCAGCGCTATATCTTGCGCAAAATTTTGAAACCGCTTTCCGCGAGAAATTTCAATTGGCTACTGATGAAAATGTCGACGGATTGACTCCGCAGGATCTTAGTCTTGAGGGCGCGGTAAGTCATACGACTGTGTTTGTGAATGGTCAGCTGAATCGGGTTTTCGACATGACCGCGTTTACTTCCCTGATTTCGGTTGCCAAGGTTTTGAGCAAAATAAAGTTGCCCTCTGACGTGGCAGCACTCGCGAGAAAGTTGAAGTTTGATCGCAATACGTTCTTGATGGTCAAGACAGGCCAACAACTATTCAATGCAGCCGTCAAACAAAACTGGCGGGTTTTGCCTACCCAATTTGGGCTACCCGCCCCAAGCCAAATACTGGCGCAATTTATACGTAACACGGGCTACGAGGCGATTCTTTATCCGTCTAGCAAAGGTTCTGGGAAATGCCTTGCCGTGTTTCCGGCCAATCTTGGAGACGATTCGTTTGTGCAACTGATGGACGAAGCGCCGAGCGAGAAGACTACGAAGAGATTGGATCAAAGCACTGCGGCAGTGCTTGAAGGTTGGGACGCGATTCCTCGGCAATTCCGCTAACGTGGCAGAAGGTGATCATATAAAAAGTGGGTCGATGGGTCACCACGTAGCAAATCTAATTCTTCGGTGATGTGCCCTCATTCCCCAGCTTCGCCAGCGCCGCGCCACTGCCTAGCGAAAGCAAGCCCGCCTTGGCGTAAATCTCCAGCTTCTCGCGGGTATCGACAATGTCCAGGTTGCGCATCGTCAGTTGGCCAATGCGATCCAGCGGCGTGAATGTCAGCTCGCCTTTTTCCATGGTCAAGCGCTCGGGCTTGTAGGTCAGGTTGGCGGATTCGGTGTTGAGCAGCGAATAGTCGTTGCCACGGCGCAGCTCGAGTGTGACCTCGCCTGTGATGGCGCGCGCCACCCAGCGCTGTGCCGTTTCGCGCAGCATGATGGCCTGCGAGTCGAACCAGCGGCCCTGGTACAGCAGGCGACCGAGTTTGCGGCCATTGTCGCGGTACTGTTCGATGGTGTCTTCGTTGTGGATCCCTGTCACTAAACGCTCATACGCTATGAACAGCAGAGCAAGCCCAGGCGCTTCGTAAATGCCACGGCTCTTCGCCTCGATGATGCGGTTCTCGATCTGGTCGCTCATCCCTAAGCCGTGGCGGCCACCAATGCGGTTCGCTTCCAGAATCAAATCGACGGAATTGGCAAAGGTTTTGCCGTTCAACGCGACAGGTTGGCCTTCTTCAAAACGCACAGTAACTTGCTCGGCCTTCACCGCAACTTCATCTTTCCAAAACGCCACGCCCATGATCGGATTCACGATTTTGATGCCGCTGTTGAGCTGCTCCAAGTCTTTGGCCTCGTGCGTCGCGCCCAGCATGTTGGAGTCGGTCGAATAGGCTTTCTCGGCGCTCATCTTGTAGCCAAAACCGGCTTGTGTCATGAACGCCGACATCTCGGCGCGGCCACCCAGCTCGTCGATGAAAAGCTGGTCCAGCCAGGGTTTGTAGATTTTCAAATCAGGATTGGTGAGCAGGCCGTAGCGGTAAAAGCGTTCGATGTCGTTGCCCTTGAAGGTGCTGCCGTCGCCCCAGATGTTGACATCGTCCTCCTTCATCGCGGCAACCAGCATCGTGCCCGTCACCGCGCGGCCTAGCGGCGTGGTGTTGAAGTACGTCACGCCAGCGGTCGAGATGTGAAACGCTCCAGCTTGCAGCGCCGCAATGCCTTCGGTGGCGAGCTGGCTGCGGCAATCGATCAGACGGGCTTTTTCCGCGCCGTACTCCATCGCTTTGCGCGGAATTTCGTCGTAATCTGCTTCGTCCGGCTGGCCTAAATTTGCCGTGTAGGCGTAGGGAATCGCGCCTTTGAGCTTCATCCAGTGAAGCGCGGCGCTGGTGTCCAGCCCACCGGAGAATGCGATGCCGACTTTTTGATTGACGGGGAGATTTTGGAGAATGGTGGCCATGGCTTTTTGTGTTCTTGTCATGTCTAGCCGAAATGGCAGATGTAGTGGTACGTCTCGGTCACGCGAATGTCAAACTTGGAATTGCCCGGGATGCTGAATTTGTCACCGGGCGATGACTTCACCCAAGCGTCGCTGCCCGCCAGCTTGTACTCGCACGCGCCGCCCGTGCATTCCATGATTTCAGGCGCGCCGGTGTTGAAGGTGAGTGTGGACGGCAAGATGACGCCGACTGATTTTTTGCTGCCATCAGCCAATGTCACGCCGTGGCTGATGCATTTGCCGTCAAAGTAGACATTGGCTTGAGCGGTGACGGTTACGCCGTCGAGTTTGGAAGTGGTCATAGCTTTTGATTTTAAGCGGGTGGCCAAAGGGCTTTCCACGCGCTGGTATCGAATCCCACGGTGATTTGCCCCTCAGGCCAATCAACGACAGGTCGTTTGACGACACTTGAATTCAACAAGATCACCTCCTTTGCGCTGGCTGCATCAACAACGCTGCTTTGCGTGGCGGCATCCAGAGCGCGCCAGGTGTTGCCCTTGCGGTTAACCAGCTTCTCCCAACCGACTTGCTGCAGCCAGTTGTCCAGCTGCGCTTCAGGCACCCCCGGTTTTTTAAAGTCGTGAAACTCGTAATCCACGCCCTGCGCAGTCAACCAGGCGCGGGCTCTTTTGACGGTCTCGCAGTTGGGGATGCCGTAAACGGTGATGGTTTTTGAAGTCATGACCATGATCATGCCGCAAACATCGGGTGCGAGGGTGGGCGACAATTCAAGCCGTCATGAATGTCACCTCACCCAAATCGCCCCAAACCCTTGCCGATTGGCTCGCCCACTGCGAGCGACTGCACCCCGTCGCCATCGACATGGGGCTGGAGCGGGTGCGCACTGTGGCAGCACGCATGGGCGTGCGATTTGACTGCCCGGTGATTACCGTGGCGGGCACCAACGGCAAGGGTTCCACCTGCGCGATGCTGGAGTCCATCCTGGGGCAGGCTGGTTACCGTACCGGGCTGTTTACCTCGCCGCATCTCGTGCACTTTGAGGAGCGCCTGCGGTTGCTTGGCCAATCAGTAAACGCTTCAGACTTGGTAGCAGGCTTTGCCGTTGTGGAGAGTGCCAGAACCCAAAATGGAGAGGTTGTCTCGCTCAGTTACTTCGAGTTTTCGATGCTGGCCATTTTCGAAGTCATGATGCGAAACAAGCTGGATGTGGTGATCCTGGAGGTGGGGGTTGGCGGTCGCCTGGATTCCACAAACATCATCGATGCGGACTGCGCAGTCATCACCAGCATCGACCTGGATCACATGGCGCTGTTGGGCGACAACCGCGAAAGCATCGGCTTCGAGAAAGCCGGCATCATGCGCGCGGGCCGCCCCGTGGTGGTGAGCGACCCGGTGCCACCGCAAAGCGTGTTGAATCACGCCAAAGAAGTCAGTGCGGATTTGTGGCAATTTGGCATCGATTTCAACGTCAGCGGTGACAAACAGCAGTGGGGCTGGGCTGGGCGGGGAAGGCGCTACAGCGGCATGGCGTACCCCGCATTGCGCGGCGCCAATCAGCTCGTCAACGCGGCGGGCGTGCTGGCGGCGTTGACGGCCCTGCGCGACAAGCTGCCCGTGACTGCGCAGGCCGTGCGCAATGGCTTTGCGTTTGTCGAGCTGCCGGGGCGGTTTCAGATCATTCCCGGCCAGCCGCAACTGGTGTTGGACGTGGCCCACAACCCGCATTCCGTCGCGGCGCTCGCCGCAAACCTGGATTCAATGGGGTTCTTTCCCACTACCCATGCGGTGTTTGGGGCTATGGCGGACAAAGACCTGAGGCAGATGCTGGCCAAGGTCAATCCGCTGATCGACAAATGGTATTTCACCGATTTGCCGACCCCACGGGCTGAATCCGCGGTTAATTTGCAGGCCAAATGGCGTGCCCAGAACACCCGCAAAGATGTTGTTTGTGCGAACTTTGCAAACCCTGTAACCGCGCTGCAAGCGGCCATCGATGCTGCAGAGCCCACTGATAGAATTGTGGTCTTCGGTTCGTTTTACACAGTCGGTGGCGTTTTGCAAAACGGCGTGCCGCGCCTCCAGGCAAAACACCTCCCCCCTGACTAGCCAGCGTTCAACCAGATTCTCATCGACATGGCCTTTTTCAAGTTCCGCAAGGGTGGCGATGACGCTGTCAGCGCTGCCGCCCCGCTGGAAAGCGTTGATGCGATGCGTCGGCGGGCTATGCATCGGCTAATCGGCGCAGTGGTACTGGTGGTGGCGGGTGTGATTGGCTTCCCCATGCTGTTTGACAACCAACCGCGGCCTATCGCGGTGGATATTCCGATCGAAATCCCCGACAAAAACAAGTCCCGCCCCATCGTATTGCCTACGGCACCTTCAACGCCTGAAGCCGCTCCACCGATTGCCGCAGGGCCTGCACCGACGGTGGCGGTGGCTCCCAAAGAAACGCCGGCTGATACAAAACCTGTTGAAAAGCTGCCGACAACTGCTGCCAAGCCCGTCGCTGCACCCGTCGCTGCACCCGTCGTTGTGGCTGCGCCTAAACCATCACCCTTACCCTTACCCAATCCTGCGGCTGAGGCGGCCAAGGCGCAGGCATTGCTCGAAGGAAAGTCGGCCCCGTCGACCGATAGCGCATCGGCTACAGAAGGTCGATTTGTCGTGCAAGTAGGTGCCTTTGCCGATGCCACCAAAGCAAAAGAAGCGCGCACCAAGCTGGAACGTGCAGGTCTGAAAACCTACACCCAGGTGGTTGAGACCAAAGACGGACAGCGTACCCGGGTGCGGGTGGGGCCGTTTGGCGACAAGGCGCAGGCGGAAGTCTCTGCTGCAAAAATCAAAGCGCTGGACTTGCCCGCCTCCATCCTGGTGTTGTAGGGATGCAAGCGTTGGACTTGTAATTGTTTATGGCAGGTTTGGATTGGTTTTTTTTGGTGGTGCTCGTCGTCTCCCTGCTGTTGGGTGTCTGGCGCGGTTTGGTGTTTGAAATGCTGTCACTTGCGGCCTGGGTTGCTGCTTTTTTTGTGGCTCAGTGGTTCGCTGCCGACGTGGCGCAGTGGCTGCCGATGACGGGTGCCGCAGAGCCCTTGCGTTACGCTGCGGGCTTCCTGCTCACCTTCATGGTGGCGGCATTTGCGGGCGGATTGGTGGCGGTGTTTGTAAAAAAGCTGGTCACCGTGGCGGGCCTGGCCCCGGTGGATCGCGTGCTCGGCTCAGTCTTTGGGCTGGTGCGCGGTTTTGTGTTGTTGCTGGCGGTAGCGGTTGTGATCGCCATGACACCGCTCAAAAGCAGCGCTTGGTGGAATGAGTCGGTCGGTGCGGGCTTCTTGGGCATTGCGCTCAAGGGATTGAAGCCACTGGTGCCGCAGGAATTTGGAAAGTACTTGCCCTAATGTGTGGAATTGTCGGCGTTGTCAGCAACGCACCTGTGAATCAGCTTATCTATGACGCGCTGTTGCTGTTGCAGCACCGCGGCCAGGACGCAGCGGGCATCGTCACGCAGCAAGAGCGCAAGTTCTTCATGCACAAAGCCAAAGGGCTGGTGAAGGATGTTTTTCGCACGCGTAACATGCGAGCGCTACCGGGCAACTGTGGACTGGGCCAAGTGCGGTATCCGACGGCTGGAAACGCTTACAGCGAAGAAGAAGCGCAGCCGTTTTATGTCAACGCGCCGTTTGGCATCGTGTTGGTACACAACGGCAATTTGACCAACGCCCATGCGTTGAAAGACGAGCTGTTCAGCACCGACCACCGCCACATCAACACCGAGAGCGACTCCGAGGTGCTGCTCAACGGATTGGCGCATGAGATCGAAAAAACCACGCGAGGGTTGCCGCTTCAGCCCGCCGACATTTTTGCGGCGGTCAAAAACGTCCATCGCCGCGTCAAAGGCTCTTATGCCGTGATCGCGCTGATCGCCGGGCACGGCGTGCTGGCATTTCGTGACCCGTTTGGCATCCGCCCGCTGTGCATGGGCAAGAGCGTGGAGCAGGGCGTGCAAACGGTAGTGCTGGCAAGCGAATCGGTGGCGCTCGAGGGCACGGCGCACATCTTCGAGAGAAATATTGAACCGGGCGAGGCCGTTTTCATCGACTTGCAAGGGCTTGTGCATGCACAGCAATGCGCAGACAAACCGCAGCTGAACCCGTGCATTTTCGAATTCGTCTATTTGGCGCGGCCGGACTCGGTAATGGACGGCATATCGGTCTACCAAGCGCGTCTGAACTTGGGCGAGGCGTTGGCCAAGCGGGTCATCTCCACCGTGCCTCCGAATGAGATTGATGTGGTGATCCCGATCCCCGAATCAAGCCGCCCGAGTGCCGCGCAGTTGGCACAACTGCTCGGTTTGCCGTACCGCGAGGGTTTTGTAAAAAACCGCTACGTGGGGCGTACCTTCATCATGCCGGGCCAGTCGGTTCGAAAGAAGTCCGTTCGGCAAAAACTCAATGCGATTGTGAGCGAGTTCAAGGGCCGCAATGTGCTGCTGGTGGATGATTCCATCGTGCGCGGCACCACCAGCCGCGAGATCGTGCAGATGGCGCGCGATGCCGGCGCGCGCAAGGTGTATCTGGCCAGCGCCGCGCCGCCGGTGCGTTACCCCAATGTGTATGGCATCGACATGCCCACCTCCACCGAGCTGGTCGCGCATAACCGCACCGTTGCGCAAATCCAGCAGATCATTGGCTGCGATGCGCTGATTTACCAGGAGGTCGAGGGGATGAAAAAGGCCATTGGTAAATTAAGTTCTCGCATCAAGGACTTTGATGCCTCTTGCTTTGACGGCGTTTACGTCACGGGCGATATCACCTCGGCTGACATCACCCGCCTGAATGAAACCCGGGTCGCCGAAGATGAAAATCAGGATGACAACTCTCGCCTGGCCCTGCCTAACTACGGCTGAGCACCATGACACTCAAGACCCGCACGCGCTTCGCTCCATCCCCCACCGGCTTTATTCACTTGGGCAATATCCGCTCGGCGCTTTACCCCTGGGCGTTTGCGCGCGCGACGGGCGGCGACTTCATTCTTCGCATCGAGGACACTGATGAAGACCGTTCCACCCAAGCTGCTGTGGACGTGATCATCGAAAGCATGGCGTGGCTGGGGCTGGACTACGACGAAGGTCCGTTCTACCAAATGCAGCGCATGGATCGCTATCGGGAAGTGCTGGCGCAGTTGCTGGCATCGGGCCATGTCTACCCCTGCTACATGAGCGTGGCCGCGCTGGATGCCCTGCGCGAACGGCAAACGGAAGCCAAAGAAAAGCCGCGCTATGACGGCACCTGGCGGCCCGAGCCAAACAAGGTGTTGCCGCAGGT
>JANNFW010000140.1:0-2702 GCA_031380235.1 Rhodoferax sp.
GCTGTGGTGGAGGCACAGGCAGTGGCGCTTCGTCAGCGGCAGCGGTACCTGTAGCTGTAGCGGTACCCGTACCCATAACGGTCGTCGTCGTGCCCGAGCCGACACCCGTCAATGTCGTCGGGCCTGGCCAGTTCAAGGAAGCTGTGCTGTTGAAATTCATTTCAACGGGCGAGATTACCTCCGCGATTGAACTTGGTGGAACGACCGCGTTTCGCGCAACGCCAAAGTATGCGGTTCAGGCTTATCGCATGACGTACTTGACGCAGGACGCGCAGGGTCAGCAGGTTCTGGCCTCGGCCTTACTTGCATTGCCTGTGAAATCGGCCAACTCATTAAGCCCCGTATTGAGCTATCAACACGGCACGATCACAAAACAAGCCGAAGCGCCGAGTAATTCACCCAGCCTGGCTAGCCCCGAAGTGGTGCTGGCCTCTCAAGGCTATGTCGTTCAGTCTGCGGACTATGTGGGCTACGGCGAGTCCAAATCCGCCGTACATCCCTATTTGCAGGCCGCACCTTCAGCGGCGGCGGTCATCGACATGTTGACGGCGGCCAAATACTGGCGTCAGACGCAGCGTGTCTTGGACAACAAGCAGCTTTTTTTGACGGGTTACTCAGAAGGGGCCTATGTGTCGATGGCGACCCAAAAGGCACTGCAGGCGGGGACATCCGTCCATCGCGCAGACGTTGTCAGCGTGGTCGCCGGGGGAGGCCCGTACAACGTCACGCGGACGCTGGATGAAGCCTTGAAACTGGTCGGTCAGGCGAGCCCGATGTTGGGCGGGTTGCTAAACCCAGGTTTTCTGAAACTCCTCAGCGAGGTTGACCGACGCAACGTGCGCGACCAGTTGCTGGTCCAGCTTCTAGGAGGCAATTCCGAAGCAAGCTTCTCGCCTACCTTCATTGACTATTACTTAGCTGACAACCGTACTGCGCTTGAGACTTTTAGCAACGTAGACGACTGGCGCCCCGCCGTGCCCGTAGACTTTTTCCATGGCGTCGATGACCGCACTGTGTCGTACCGCGTGGCCACTGGTACCCTGGAGGCGATGCAGTTAAAAGGCGCTGCGAACCTTGTCAAGTTAACAAACTGCATCGCAGTACCTGCGGGTCACAATGAATGCGTGCAACCGTTTTGGCGGTTCATGCTGGATTCGTTAGGCAAGCTTGCGAAAGATCTTTGAAGCGTGACGCTAGATTTGTGTTCTGGCCGTCGCCAGCGGCAAGAAGAGCGATAGCGGTTCAGTCGCAAAAGCAATGAAGCCGTGATGCGCATAGAAGGCGGCTGCCGTCCGATCTTTTGCATCCACCACCAATGCAAAAGCCGCGATCTCAGCGGCACAAGCTCGGGCCAGCGCGTCTGCCAAAAGTACCGCACCGAGTCCTATGCCCCTGAAGTTCTGATCGACGGCTAATCGACCCATTCGAATCGCAGGCACCGTGGGGTAGCGGGGAAGTTTCTTGCTCGTCGCCGCAGGTAAATCAGTCAGCATCATGCTGGTGGAGGCCAGCGTGTAGAAGCCCGCAATTTGCTCAGATTTTGAGACTGCAACAAAGCACGCTGTGACGTGGCGGCGCACATCCTGCGTGACTTGCTGCTGAAAATAGCGATCCAGCGGCTCAGAGCCACTGAAGAAATTAGCGCGCTCGTGCTGCGAGTCAAGTAACTCAATGCGAAACAAAGCCGCGCTTACCTGCTATTGCGTATGAATCACGCGGACTGAATTAATTTGCGTCGCCGGGCAAATGCGCGCTTTAAAGCGGCATTAGGTTTTGGAGGCTTCAGCAGTGCATTGGCGAACGTCTCTTGATCGGCCAAACTCAAACGGATGACATCCGCCTGCTCAATCGCTTGCCGCGCAGCCTCCTGCACAGCAGCCACCACAAAATCAGTCATGGTGCGCCCCTGCATGTCCGCCGCGCGCTTCAACAGGGCGTGCAAATCCGTGCTAACACGGGCTTCCAGGCGGGCAGTGGCAATGACGGCTGACATTCGAATATCCTCCAAAGATTTCATTGTACGGCAAAATGCCGGAATTACGGCGAGTATTTGAAAACTCCATTTGCAAGCTGAGTGGTAGCAGAATCTGGTATTTGAACCCGCAACCACGGCCAGCGCGCCTGGTAATCGCGGCATTTAGGTTCAAATAAATCGCCATTGTCAAACTTTAGGTTGGGTATCAAAACGCCGTTGTAGGTGTCTATCAAACCGTTGGGGGCGTACACCTCGAATTCCTGCTCAACCCGGTCGATAACGCACCGTATTCCAACGCTAGTGCAGCCTATCAAAAATCGATCAACGCCTTCGCAGGCGCTTTTCAGGGGCGTGTACGGGCGGCCAAAATACGATTCATACCAAGTGTGAACCCGCGCTTGATTTTTGACTTCGACTGGAACGCCCAAATCCGCAAAAAGTGCCGCAGCCCGTGCGTTGATTTGCGCCTCGGTGGCCTCGGACAAATCACCGCCATCAAAATAGAAGACATCGTAGTCTCGGATATTGGTTTCTGGCGCGTGCCCTGACTTGAGGTTCCACACCGTCTGAAAAAGGCAGCCCGCCACCAGCCAGGCATCGGGCAGCGCTAGCTGGCGCAAGCGCTGCAAGATGGCTGCGTTGAATCGGTTTTGCAGTACATCCGCAATGAAGCGGTCGGTATTGATCAAACCGCCTCTTTACCCAACCATCCAAGCATGAGCCGCGT
>JANNFW010000150.1:0-1536 GCA_031380235.1 Rhodoferax sp.
TTTCACATCGGCAATTTTTGCGCGGGCGGCATTCAGGCGCATCACCACGTTGGCGATTTCTTTGCCAACCGTTGTCGGGCTGGCAGTTTGGCCGTGGGTGCGGCTGAGCATGGGCACATCGGCAAACTGGCGGGCCATGTCACGCAGCTTGGCAATCACCGCATCCAGCGCGGGCAGCAGCACGGTATCGCGACCGCTTTTGAGTTGCAGCGCATGGCTGGTGTTGTTGATGTCTTCGCTGGTACAGGCAAAGTGCACAAATTCGGCGGCTTTTTGCAGTTCAGGGCGGGCCTCGAATTTGGACTTGATCCAGTATTCGACCGCCTTCACGTCGTGGTTGGTGGTCTTTTCGATCTCTTTGATGGCGCGGCCATCGGTCTCTGAAAAGTTCTTCACCAGGCTCGTCAAGTAAGTGCGTGCTCCGGGGGATAGCGCCTTGAACTCGGTAAAGCCCGCATCGCTCAGCGCGATGAACCAGGCCACCTCCACTTGCACGCGGCGCTGCATGTAGCCCTGCTCGCTCATGATCGGGCGCAGCTTGACCAGCTTGGGCGCATAGCGACCATCCAGTGGCGAGAGGGCGGAGATGGTGGAGAAAGTCATCCCTTAATTGTAGGTTTGTCTTTTGGGTTTGTCGGGGTGGGGTTGCGCTCTGGTAACCTGCAGTTATCGGCTGGGTAACTTTCGGGAGATGCTCGGGCTCTGTGCTATCGCTAGAATAAGTCCATAACATGACGCAAATTACCTCAAGCAGATCCCCCATGAAATTAATCGGCGCCATCACCAGCCCCTATGTGCGCAAAGTGCGCGTTGTCATGGCGGAGAAAAAGCTGGACTACAGCTTTGTGGCTGAAAACGTCTGGGCGGCAGACACCACCATCGGTGAATCCAACCCGCTGGGCAAGGTGCCCTGCCTCATCATGGAAGGTGGCGAGGCGCTGTTTGACTCCCGCGTGATCGTGGAATACCTGGAAACGCTTTCGCCTGTTGGCAAGCTCATCCCGTCGCTCGGGCGCGAGCGCGCCGAGGTCAAAACCTGGGAAGCACTGGCCGATGGCCTGCTCGATGCCGCCATCCTCGCGCGCCTGGAAGCCACCTGGGACGGCCGCACCAAAATGCAACGCAGCCAGGCCTGGATTGACCGCCAGATGGACAAGATCACCGCCTGCCTCAAAGCCATGAGCAAGGGTCTGGGCGACAAACCGTTTTGCGGCGGCATTCACTTCAGCCTGGCAGATGTTGCCGTGGGCTGCGCATTGGGCTATTTGGACTTTCGTGTCCCGCAGGTTCAGTGGCGCGCGGAGCACGCCAATCTGGCGAAATTGCAGGAGAAGCTGATGCTGCGTGCAAGCTTCCTGGACAGCCTGCCTGCCTGAATGCGGGTTCCCAAATTCAATAGCAGGCTAAACACCTCCCTTATTGTCAAAAGGGTTACACACTGGAGTTCTAGAATGAATCAGGTTTTAATGAACCAGGCTCTATAGGAAACGCCTTCATGTTGTATCCAGAACTCTTCAAACAGCTTGAATCCGTCCG
>JANNFW010000706.1:0-7965 GCA_031380235.1 Rhodoferax sp.
CAAGCCGATATTGTTGCTGACGAAGCGAATAGTTTCGTCATTGATGAAGCGGTCTGGCGGAATGAATTAGATGACAGGAAAAAGCAACTCACGCCCAAAGTTACCGCGCTCCAGCAGCAGGCCAGGGGTGATCCAACTCCTGCCTTGTGCCCAGCCCGCCACCGTGGGTGGGTGAAACAAACGCTGGCCCAAAGCGCCGGTCGCGTCATTGAAATCGGGCACACCAGGGACCTCTTTCAAGCCCAGTTTTTTGTAGGTGGAGATAGCCAGTTCTACCGGGCTTTTGATATGGGTGGCGATGCTGGGTGCGCTGTAAAAGTCCTTGGATAGAAAGATCGCTGTCAGCAGCGGCGCAAGTTCGTAGCGATTGTTTCGCAGGATGTCACCCAACTGCTTGCGGGTTACATCGCTCAAGTCTTCGCGCACAAACTGGCGGTAGAGCTTGGCGGCGATGAACTCCGCTGTCACCGGTTGCGCCAGGATCAGATCAATCACCTGTTCGCCATTGAGGTTGCCCGTGCGGCCCAAAATAGTCTTTGCACCGTCATCGTGTTTGGCGGCAATGTTGACGAAGTCCAGCCCCTGGTGGTTCCAGCCGGTGAAGGCGCGCGCGGCCTCGCGGATGTCCTGCTCGGAGTAATTTTTGATGCCCTTGTAGCCTTCACCCATGGTGAACAGCTCCATGATCTCGCGGGCGAAGTTCTCGTTGGGGGCACCTTTTACATTCACGCCCGCGTCCAGAAAAGCGAGCATGGCGGGGTCTTGCGCGACGCCGATCAGGAGACTGCGAAAATTCCCCGCTCCTTGAGCTTGAAACAAGGCCAATTGCCGCTTCATCTTTCGGTAATCGCGCACCTTTTCCTCATTGGTGGCGAAGTGGCCGTGCCAAAAAAGCGCCATCTTTTCCTGCAATGGCGTGGCTGAGTTGAGCATGCGGTTAGCCCACCAGTAGGCCAGGCGATCTGTCTCCAATCGGCTGGCGCGCAGCCAGTAAAAAAATTTGTCAACCACCGGCTGCATGCGGCGGTTGCCGGTGGGTTTGACCTTGATGCCCAGTGCCTCACCCGTTTGCTTCGCTTGGGTGGTGACGGCGGGGCGGCTGGCAGGAAACGGCTCCAGCCCCGCGTCATGAATGTCAGACTCGTCAAACGTTGGGAGCTTGGCGTTAAGCCGCGCGCGGTCTGAGTTCTTGAAATTAACCAGCTCGTTCACCGCCGCCTGGGGCGACATGGCAGCCAAGCGTGCAATCTCTTGCGGTGTGCCGCCAAAGCCTGCGCGCTCCATCAAGTGCGCGGCGTGGGCAGGCGTCCATTGATTGGCGGAGATGGGCGCTAGATCGCCCGCGCCATCGGCTTGCGCATGCACTTGCGCCATGACCAACAGCAGCAGTGCTGATATTGCGAGTCGCTTCATGATCGGCTCCTATAGTCTCCTGTCGCCCGTGTTTTGGGGTCGTGTCTCTCGACTTCAAGTATCGCACCGCCTGAATTTAAGCCGACCTCAAACCAAGCTCCAAATTGAGACAATTTGAAGCAGAATTGGGCCATGACAACTCCCAAAACTCCTGGCCATCGCCCGCCATATCGCCCTCTCAAGGGCATTCGCATCCTGAGCTTGGCGCTCAACCTGCCTGGCCCTGCCGCGTTTTGGCGCTGCCGCCAAATGGGGGCCACCTGCGTCAAGCTGGAGCCGCCTGCACCATCATCGTTGCCACCGGGCACGCCCGGCGACCCGATGGGCTACTACAACAAGCCCACCTACGCGCAGTTGCACGAAGGCATGCGCCTGGTGACAGCTGATTTGAAAACCGACAAGGGACAAAAAGCCCTGCATCGTGAATTGGCCAAGGCCGATGTGCTGCTGACCTCGTTTCGCCCATCCGCCCTGGTGAAACTGAAGCTCGAATGGAAGGCGCTGCACAAGCTGTACCCGGCGCTGTCGCAAGTCGCCATCGTGGGCGCACCCGGCGCGCGCGCGGAAGAGCCGGGGCACGACCTCACTTATCTGGCGGACAACGGCCTGGTCAACGGGCTGGAGTTGCCCCCCACCCTGTACGCCGACATGGGCGGCTCGCTGATGGCATCGGAGGCGGTGCTCAAGGCGGTGATGATTCAAAAAAATAACGCAAAGGGACACGGCGTGTTTCTGGAAGTGGCTTTGTCAGATGCCGCAGCCTACCTCGCGCTACCGCGCACCTGGGGGCTGACGCGCCCGCCTGGTGCGAATGGCAAGAACGATATTGGCGGCAGTGTGGGAGGTGGTCATGCAGGCTACCGCGTCTACCCGTGCAAGGACGGCCGAGTCGCCGTGGCCGCGCTGGAGCCGCACTTCGCCGCATCCCTGTGTGCCGCAGCGGGCATCGCGCAAAGCGGCATGCTGACGATGTTCGCGCCCGCCACGCACGCGGGTGTGGCGGCGTTTTACCAGTCGAAGACACGCAAGGAGCTGGATGCGCTGGCGGTTGCGAAAGACATCCCCATGCACACCATGATTTGAAACTTCGGCTGAACATCATCTATTTGGGGGATGACACGAGGCTTTTGTCCGCCTAGCATCGGATAATTTAAGGGAGAAATCGCATGCCCAGTGAAGTGATCAACTCAGGGGACTTTGCCGCAAGATTGGCCAACGGCCTGGTCATCCCCAATAACTTCAGATACCGCTTTCTCGTCGAGGGCGACTCGTGGATGGATCGCAGTTCGATCACCAAACCGTCGTTGCTGGAGTGCTTGCGCCCCGCCTTCGATGCCGGGAACGAGGATGTGCTGTTCATCAACCTCTCACGCTTTGGCGACACGCTGCGGCGTATCCGCGACTGCATGGGGCATGACTTCAGGCAATGGCTCACGACCCCGATGGGCTGGAAATTTGATGCGATTTTGCTCAGCGTGGGCGGCAACGATTTCATTGATGCCGCACGCGACACCGACCCTGGCCTGGGGATACTGAAGAATCTTGCGGGCCAGCCGCTACCACCGAGCGGACATGACTGTGTGCGTCAAGATGGCGTGGCGGCCCTGGTCAACGAATGGCTGGATCCGAGTTTTCGCGATTTGTACAACCTGGTGCAAGGCAGTCAGTACGCGGATATTCCGATCTTTCTCAATGGTTATGACACGCCAACGGCGCGCAACGCACCGGCTTCGCGCGGTGGCCGCACCTGGCTTTTTGAGGCGTACCAGAAGAACAATATCCCAGAGCCGCTTTGGCCAGACCTCACGGGCAGCATCTTCAGCAACATCGAAACCACCGTGGCGGGTTGGACGGTCGCACGACCAACGGTTCATCTTGTTCCCACCGTGAACACCTTGATTGCTGCGGCTGCGGACAGCACGGGCAGTGATCAGGACTGGCTCAACGAGATTCACCCCAACCGCCAGGGCTGGGGCAAACTCGCAGCCGTGTGGCACCGGGCGATCAAGGACGTGTTGCCTTGATCCCATCGTCAGATGGTTTTACTACAAAAGTAGTCAAATTTCATTAAAGATTAACCCATAAGTTAATTTTTATAGAAAAATGGGCTTGAATCGTTAAATTACTAACATTTTAGGCCTCTAGCTCTCGGACTATATGCATGAGAAGCTACACTAATAATAGCGTTTTAGGTGAATCGCAAATGTTAGTCGCCTACGTCACTTACGTCATCTACGTCATTAGTGGAGTCAACGCCGTTTGAATCCGTTGCAATTGCGCAGGTGTGATCTTGGCGCTCAAACTCTCCATGAAGCGCGGGTCTTGCACGCCGGAGACGATGTACTGCCAACGGTACGCCTCGACCAGGCCGCGCGTTAGTTGCTCTGATTCATCAGCGCCCAGAAGGCGACCACAGTTGCGCAGAAAATAGTGCTTATCGGCCTCTGCTTGCACCAGTACGACACCGTCAACCGCAGACACCAGCTCGATCAAATCGTTCACCGATTCATCGCGCTGAATCGGTGTCATGCGGGCATCTTCACGCAGCCACTCCAACTCGTCCAGGATGGCGTGCTGCGACTCCTCGCGCCAATGGAACAGAAACACGTCTTTGTACAAATCTGACAGTTCGTCGTCAGGTTCCAGGCTGGTTCGGTAGTGGACTTGCGTGAACAGCTCGATGTGAAAGGTCAACGCGAGCACGGCCCAGGTCGAGGCAGTCATCACCGCTTCGGCCACGATGTCGGCATCGGCCACGAAATCGTAGCCTTCTGGCATGCCCTCGGCGGCCAACTCCTCAATACGGCGAAACAGCGCCTGGTGCTTCAGTTCTTCATCGCTGAAACGCACCAGGGCTTCCAGCGCGGTCTGGTCGCCGAACCAATGGTTGCGGGTGAGCTCCAGCATCTTGGCACCGATGAAGCGCTCTACCAGGCCGAACATGTTGGCGTAGGTGCGGCCCTGAATCTGGCTCAAGAGCAATCGCTCGTCAGGTCGCAGGAAGGCGAGCTTGCTGATGTGGGAGAGCCCATCAGGCAGAAACTTCTTGCTGAAATCGAAGCGGCGGCTGCGAATCACGTCGCGGTCAATATCCCAGCGGATGCGTTTGGAGACTTCGATGCATTTGGCATAGCGGGCGGTGTCGCCGGGCTGGGTGGTGGGTTCTGTGAAGAGCATGATTTTTCGGTTCGAAATGGAGGTCAGTCAGTGAGATGAAAACTGGTGAAGCGAACGACGCGTTCAATCACGCCAGAGTTGCCCAGAAGGCGGTGATGGCCGCAGCCGCTGGTCGAATGAAACTGCGCCAACGGTGCCGCTTGCAGCAACGACAAACTGTGCTGGAAGGGAATCTCCAGGTCATCGGTGTCGTGCAGGATCAAGGTCGGCTCGAACGTGCGGCGCAGCATTTCTACGACTGAGAGTTGCTCCCAATCGAGCCTGCCATCGTAGCGATCCACCATCAACTGGCGGGCTTGTTCCATCACCGCAGGTTCCAGGCCGACGTAGCCTGCAAACGCATCGGTGAACCACTTGCAATGATCGAATGAACTGATAAGCACCTGCCGTTCGGCTGTAACACCCCAGTCGCGCCGTGCATACAGCGCCATCGCCACGCCGAATGAATGCGCGATCAAGGTGTGAATCGGCCCGGCAAACTTGGCCACGGCGGCGACGGCGGATGCGAACTGCACCAAGTCTGTGGTGCGGCCTGATGAATCGCCGTGGCCTGGTGCATCAAACGACACCACACGAAACCCTGCCTCCACCAGCGGCTTGACCAGCTTGCCCATGTGCGTGGAGCGCGCACCCCAGCCGTGCACCATCAACACCGTGGGGCCATCGCCCCAGCTATACACCGACAGCAGGCCGGATGAATGCGCGAGCCGAGTCGTGTGCGCCTGCTCGCGCAAGCTGCGCTGCCAAGGCCGCTCCGGCGCACGCGGTGGCCTGGAGAGCAACTGATAGGTTAAATGCGCAGCCAGGGTGGGCGACACCTTGCACAGCAGCTTGAACGCCATGCGCACCGCCTTGATGCCGGGCTTCTCGGCAAAGCGGCCGACCTCACGGCGCTGCGGGGCGGCCGACTCATTGAGGGGTGCCGTCGCATTACCGCCCGTTGATGTTCCGTTGGATGTATTGATCAGACTTCCGTAATTCATAGTAATTCCCTGATTGATTGAAAGCACTGCACGCTGGCAGTGGGCAGTGGCGAAAAGGTCAAGACGTCGATTTAGGCGTTGACCACCGCAACTGAATTTACCGATGGCGCCTGTGTTTGAACAGATGACCTTCGTCATGCCCAAAAGGTGCATGTGACCCAGTCGTGATCAAAAATTGACCCAAATCAGTCGGTGTTCTCCAGCATGTTGAGCATGAAACCCGCTGCCGCGCGGTCCGCGCGGGCGGCTTGCGTGATCAGCACGCGGGCACGATCCATATCTCGGCGCACCTGCACGCCGTAGTGGCCGTTCGCCTGCAGCAGCATGAAGCCCGCGCGCTCGGCCGCCTCGGCATTGCCACGCTGCGCCAACTGGTCATACAGGCTCAGCGCGCGCTGGTACTGGCCTGTGTGATAGGCCTGCGCAGCGTCCTGGATAGTCGGTGCCGTCTGCGTTTGGGCCGGGACACCCAGCGCTTGCCACAAGCAAAAGCCCATACCGGCCAGCCGCGATGAAGCGATCCAGCTTCCTTTCATTTGTCTTTTCATCATCAACACTCCCAAAGTAATTTGTTGTTCGTGATGCCATCCGTTCGATAGCATTCACGATTCAAATTTACCGTTGAAGCGCTGCGCTGACTATATGAAATTGGTCATGCCCAGACCCCCGTATTGAGGTCGCCAACGCGCGATCAAAGAGATTGGAGTGCGGCGAGAAGTTGCGTGCTTGAAACGGGCTTGCTCAGCAGCACCAACTGATGTTGCTGCGCTGATGCACGCAAAGCCTGGTGGGTTTCGCCACTGATCAACATCACCTTTTTGCCCAGCTTGCGCAATTGCAGGGCAACTTCCAGGCCCACTGCGCCATCGGGCAGGCGCACATCGCAGATAGCCACCTGGCCGAAGCCAGACTGCCGCACAGCATCGGCCGCTGTGGCGACGGTGCGCACCTGCAAACCCCAGGCTTGCAGCAGTTGGGTCATGGCATCGGCCACCAGCGGGTCATCTTCCACCAGCAGCACTTCCTGGAAGCCCAGCTCGGCGGTGGTTGCCTCGTTCGCACGCGCCGCGTGGGTCGCGCGCAACAGCGGGCTCCAGATCAGTGCGCGGGTTTCATCGCCCTGTTCGCGCGGATGGAAGGGCCGCGCCGACTTGGGCAGGCTAACCGTCATGCAGGCACCCCGCCCAGGCGCTGAGCGCAGCGTGATCGTGCCATGCATCAGCAACACAAAGCGCTGCGTGATCGCAAGACCCAGCCCCAGGCCCTGGCGGCGATCCCGTGCAACATTTTCAAGCTGTACAAACTCTTCAAAAATGCGGGCCTGCGCGCTCTGCTCAATGCCCGGCCCGGCGTCGCGCACCTGGATCAACCAATGGTCAGGTGCGCTTTGGCTGGCACTTCGCAATGCGACCACCACGTTGGCACCTGGGGGCGAGAACTTGATGGCGTTGTCCAGCAAGTTTGAGAGCACGCGCCTGAGCATCAGATCATCTGCCCACACAAAGCAGTTGGGTTTGACCAGTGCAATCAGGCGAATGCCAGCGCGCTCGGCCACCGCGCTGTGCTGCGTGATCATGCTGCGCACCAGTGGCAAGACCTCAACCGCCTGCAGCTCGGCCTTGACCACGCCCGAGTCCATCCGGGTCAGGTCCAGCACCTGCGAAAGCAGATCGTCCAGCGCGCGCCACGACTGGCGGATGCCCTCCACAGCGTGCATCGCGTCGTCATTGCGGGCCACACGGCTAAGCTGGTCCAGCGGCTCCAGGTACAGGCCAATTGCGTGCACGGGCTGGCGCAGGTCGTGGCTGACCGCTGCAAAGAAGCGCGATTTTGCCAACCCCATTGCCGCCACAGCATCGGTGGCACTCTCCGCCCGGCGGCGCAGATCATATTGGCGCAGCACGTTACGCTCTTGCGAGTAAGACATCACGATCATGCTGATGGTCATCAACACCCCACCGACGCCCAGCAGCAAAAGCATGGTGGGGCCGCGATCCAGACCGTCCACCAATAACCGGACCGATGTGGGCAGAAACGCCAAGCACAGCGCAATCGATGTGCGCATGAAGTCCCCTGTCAGGCGGATCGCAATCAGCGTGCAGTTGGCCAGCAAATAGCAGCCCAGCACGGCCTGCATCGGCAAGTTGTCGGGCACATAGAGGAAGAATGCTGAACTGCCCACATAGGCCATCAACACCCAGACGTAACGCCGGTATATTTTGCGGCGCTGCTCTTTGGGCGACGCGCGAAAACCGGGCTGGTTGACGTGCCAGGCGCGGATGCTGCTGATGAGGGCAATGATGCCAAACCAGCCAAAGCTTTGTTGCCATGGCAAGGCGGTGGCAAACATCAACGCGCCCAACAACTCGCTGGCACGCAGCACCCAGAACAC